>NZ_JASJOO010000003.1:43150-47054 GCF_030070105.1 Bermanella sp. WJH001
ATTTCTACGCTTCATTAACCTAAAATGGATTCCCGCCTTCGCGGGAAAGACATGGTGTAGCAACCTTAATAACCGTCACTTCTGACTTGATCAGGAGTCCACTTCTTTAGTCCCGCTTAAAGCAAAATCCTTTCAAGTTAGAAATACAATAACAATTAAATGCTTACATTGGACCCCCGCCTTGGCGGGAAAGACGCTTTAAAATATCTGTACGAGGGTGCCCCGCGCCCGATATTACATGGATCGGGCGCGGGCACCCTCCTGCAATGGGTTAAACTGCTTGCAAGTGGCGCACGATCAACTGCACACTTTCTTGGCCGCGAAATTCATTCACATCCATTTCAAATACCACATGCACACGCTGCATGCTCACCACCATAGCAGGGGTAATGCCGTGGCGTTCAATGCCAAATAAAATGGCATCCACCGCTAAGTGGCTATTGGGAATTTGCAGGGTTAATTTTAAATGATTTTTATCCATCCCCAATAAACGATGATTAATGACAGTAAAGGTTTCATCAAATAACGGCTCAGGAAAATTTTGCCCCCAAGGTGCCATAAAACGTAACTGGCGCGCTAAATTAATATTAAAATCTTGCGGTGCAGGTGCGCCATCCGTCACCACTTGGTTGATTAACAACTCAGGTGTTAAAAGTTTTTTAGCAACAAGCTCAAACGCCTGCTCAAATTCCATTAAATGTTTTTGTTTTATGGACAAACCCGCCGCCATGGCATGACCACCAAACTTGTTTAATACATGGGGAATTTGTTTTGCCACTAAGTCCAACGCATCGCGTAAATGAAAACCGGGAATCGAACGGCCACTGCCTTTTAGTTCAAACTCTCCACTAGCCATTTCGGCATCGGTTAATCCATCTTGGGCTGGAGCAAATGCAATCACAGGGCGATAGAGTTTTTCTTTAATGCGGGAGGCTAACAAACCAATCACACCTTGGTGCCATTGCCCTTGATACAAACACACACTGACCTTGTCGTCGGCTTGCACACTTAAGCGCTCTAAATGAGTTAACGCTTCTTGCTGCATTTGCCCTTCAACCAATTTACGGTCTTGGTTTAACTCATCTAATGATTGCGCAATCATCAGGGCACGGTCTAAAGTTTGTGCCAATAAACATTCAATGCCTACACTCATGTCATCCATGCGCCCTGCTGCATTTAAGCGTGGCCCCAGTGCAAAACCAAAATCTTTACTGGTGAGTTGTGACGGATTTTTTTTTGCCACCGTCAACAAGGCTTGAATGCCAGGGCGCGCATACCCCGAACGAATTCGGCGCAAACCTTGCTCGACTAAAATACGATTATTTTCATCCAGCGGTACCACATCCGCCACGGTTGCCAACGCCACCAAATCTAAATATTGGGCCATGTTAGGTAAGCTATCCGCCGCGTGCCCTTGTTTGATTAAAGCGGTGCGCAGCGCGCACATCACATAAAAAATAACCGCACAGCCACAGGCCGACTTAGAGGCAAACCCACAGTCAGGTTGATTTGGGTTCACAATAGCATCAGCTGTGGGTAATGAGTCTGCGGCTAAATGATGGTCGGTAACCAGTACTTTGATGCCTAAATTTTGCGCGCGTGTAACACCCTCAAAACTGGAGATGCCGTTATCCACCGTGACAATTAAATCCGGTGAAAAATGCTGATAGGCGTAATCCACAATTTCAACGGATAAACCGTAACCAAACTCAAACCGGTTCGGCACAAGATAACTCACATCTTGCGCGCCCATTTGCCTAAGCGCATCCACCGCCAGCGCGGTACTGGTGGCACCGTCTACATCAAAGTCTCCAAGCACTAGAATCTTTTGCTGTTGATGAATGGCACTGACCAATAAATCACAGGCATCACCCAGACCTTTTAACGCTTGAATATCCAATAAGGCTTTTAACGAGAACTGTGTGTTCGCCTCATTTAGGCCACGGGAATGGAAAATTCGCTCTAATAAGGGCAGACTGGTATCGGATTCACGACGTATAATTTCTATATTCATGGCGGCAATTGTACGCAGTCGCGCTATAACGAGAAAGCAAAGATTATGACCCAAGCCAATATTCAGCTACTGCTCACCGGTGACGAAATCATGAGCGGCGATATCATCGACAGCAACAGCGCCATGATCGCCGACCACCTTGCAACACTTGGGTTACGCCCTCGTAAAAAAGTCACTGTAGGGGACTTACTTCAAGACTTAATCAATGAAATGCAGCAGCTCAGCCAACAGGCTAATGTGCTCATTGTAAATGGTGGCCTTGGTCCCACCGAAGACGACAAAACCGCCGAAGCCTTAGCACAGGTAATCAACTCCCCTTTGTGCGAACACCCAACTGCCATTGCGCAAATTGAAGCTTGGTGTCAAAAACTGAATTACCCCATGAACGATGCCAACAAAAAACAAGGCATCTTACCCAAAGGTGTGGGCATTTTAGAAAACACTAGCGGCAGTGCCCCCGGTTTTTATTGCGAACACAATAACTGTTTAATGTTTTTTACACCGGGTGTGCCCAGCGAATTAAACGCCATGATGACCCATAGCATTTTGCCCATGCTAGAAAAGCGTTTTACCAACATAGAGCCGCACACCACCAAACGTTTACAAGTATTTGGTATTGGTGAGTCGTCACTACAATTAAAATTACGCAAACATATTCCACATTGGCCGCATGATATTGACATGGGATTTCGTGCCGATTATCCGCAGGTAGAAGTCAAACTCACCGCCCACTCAAAACAAGCAGAAGAAAAAATAGACAGCTTAACCCAACAAATCAAACAGGTTTTAACAGGCCATGTGATTGGTGAAGGGGATATTCAATTGCCCCAAAACCTTGTGCAATTATTAACAGAAAACAAACAAACCATGACCACAGTCGAATCTTGCACCGGCGGTTTGATTGCCTCCAAAATCACATCCGTAGCGGGTTCATCTTCTGTATTTGGCGCAGGCTTTGTTACTTATTCTAACGAAATGAAAACCGCCATGGTGGGCGTGAGTGAAACCACATTAGAAAAATACGGCGCCGTATCAGAAGAAGTGGTAATTGAAATGGCACAAGGGGCACTTGAAAAAAGCGGCAGCGATTGGGCCGTAGCCGTCAGCGGCATTGCAGGCCCAGGTGGAGGCTCTGACGACAAACCCGTTGGCACGGTTTGGTTGGCTTGGGGCAATCACTCAGAAATAAAAACCGTAAAATTATTCTTTCCGTTTTCGCGGCAGCGTTTTCAAGATTATGTCGCCAGTGCGGGCTTGGATTTGATTCGTCGGGAGTTATTGGGAATTAATGAAAAGCCGAATTATTTTCCAAAAGCCTAAACAGAGGTGGGATGGATTAGATGTGAGTACAACGAACATCGTAACCCATCGATTACCGCATAAAATATTTTGTTTACATTGATGGGTTACGCTTCGCTAACCCATCCTACAAAAAAACACTTCCTAGCAACAGGTAGGATGGTGTTAGAAATTAATGCAACGAATATCGTAACCCATCGATTACCGTATAAAATATTCTATTTACATTGAAGGGTTACGCTTCGCCAACCCATCCTAGAAAAAGATATGACTTATAACAGCTAGTAGGATGGTGTTAGATGTGAGTACAACGAACATCGTAACCCATCGATTACCGCATAAAATATTCTATTTACATTGAAGGGTTACGCTGCGCTAACCCATCCTACAAAAAACACATTCCTAGCAACAAGTAGGATGGTGTTAGGAGTGAGTACAACGAACATCGTAACCCGTCGATTACAGCATAAAATATTCTATTTACATTGAAGGGTTACGCTGCGCTAACCCATCCTACAAAAAACACATTCCTAGCAACAAGTAGGATGGTGTTAGGAGTGAGTACAACGAACATCGTAACCCGTCGATTAC
>NZ_JASJOO010000003.1:947154-1242951 GCF_030070105.1 Bermanella sp. WJH001
CATGCAGTTCACTGAGCTGCTCCACCGCAATGGTTAACGTATAGGGGAACTGCTCGGTAATACTGAAACGAATGCTAGTACGATGGCCAACGCCGCCCGTTATGGTGAACTCACGGCCTGTCCCCTTGTCCATTTCGGGCAGCAAGGTCAGCAAGCGCATGTAATTATTTTCACATACCTTGGCAAAATTGGTGAGGTCGGGCACGTAGTGCTTGGCCATGTTTAGGCTGGTCCCATCGTTATGAGTGTCGCTGCTTTAATAATCTAAGCTCTAACCACTGTAGCGCAATAATTGTCGCAGCATTGCTAATTATACCTGAGTTTACCCCTGCAAAGGCATCTGCGCTTGAGACCTTGGTAATCTTGATGTCTTCTGACTCATGGGCAACGCCATGAACCCCTTCAATGTTGCTGCTATCCACTTCGGCCATAAAAACATGCAGGACTTCGTCACAGCCACCAGAGCTAGATAAGTAGCGGCTAATGGGAATGAGTTGTTGAATTTCAGCCCCACTTTCTTCTTTGGCTTCTTTTATGGCCACTTCTTCTGGGGTGAGGCCCGGCTCGATCATGCCGGCGACAATTTCAAATTGCCAAGGATGATCATAATTTAGGGCACCAATTCGAATTTGCTCGGTCAGAACCACCACATCTAATTTAGGGTCATACAATAAAACCGCAGCGGCTTCACCGCGTTGGAATAACTCCCGTGAGATGACAGGCCCCCATTGGCCGTTGAACATCTTATGCTGCAGTGTAATCTTACTCATACGAAAGAAACCCTGATAACAGGTTTCTTTTTTATGAATTTTTATGTCGTTTTGTTGGTATGTTGGCTTTATCATAGTGACAATTTAAAATTTAACTCAGTGTTTGTATCTGGTTTTGCAACAATATGTTGTATTAGGTGTTTCTAATGTATGGTTCCAAGATGGCCATTAAGTGGTTAGAATCCGTGCAACTTCAGTTCTTCTACAGGAAGCAACCATGAAAAAATTGGCGTTAGCCCTTTTTACCATAGGCGCCACAGTAACATCACAGGCAGCCGATCTTAAAAATGTTTTTGAGCAAGCCCTTGCCAATGACCCGCAACTTGCTGCCGAAGTGGCATTGGCCGATGCCAATGGGCAAAGTGCCGGCTTGGCGCGTCAGGCTGTGCTGCCAACCATTACTTTAAGTGCGGATATAGGCAATACCTCAACGGACTCTTTTGCGTCTGTACCTTCGTCTGATACCGATACAACCGCCTATACCTTGCAGGCCACTCAGCCATTATTAGCGCCAGAGTCTTGGTATTCATATGGTGCCGCGAGTGCCGCAACGGATAGTGCTGAGATTGAGCGCCGTAAAGCCGAACAAAGTTTAGTGGTGCGCATCAGCGAAGCATACTTTAATGTACTGCGTGCCAACGCCACACTTGCCTCTGCCAAAGCTCAAGAAGCGGCAGTGAAACGTCAGTTAGAGCAAACTCAACAACGCTTTAAAGTGGGCTTAATCGCCATTACCGAAGTGCATGAAGCACAAGCCATTTACGATGGTGCTACAGTTGAATTAATTGCAGCTGAAAGTCAGTTGGATATTTCTTACGAAGCGTTAGCGTTATTAACCGGTGAGCGTTATGACCGCATTAACCCATTAAAAGAAGAAATTCCTTTAACTGGCCCTGTTCCTGCTGATCGTACTTTGTGGGAACAAAAAGCATTAGGTCAAAACCTTGATGTGTTAATTGCAGAAAAATCTCAGCTATCGGCTGAGCGTAATCATAAATCCAAAATTTCAGGGCACCTTCCTACTGTGAATCTGGTGGGTAGATACACCTCGACGGATCAATTAAGTACAGCCAACCCAGACCAAGACGATATCACCTCTACCTATGTGGGCATTAATGTGAGTATGCCAATTTTTGCAGGCGGTGCCACTTGGGCAGGTCAAAAGCAGGCTTACTATCAACGCCAAGCAGCAGAAAAAAGTTATGAAGCGGCGCAGCGTTCAGCTACTTTGAATATTCGTTCGTTATATCGCCAGCTTGAAGCCGACGTTGCCCGTATTAAAGCGCGTAAGCAAGCAACCACATCTGCTCGTAGTGCCATGGAAGCCACGCAAACAGGTTATGAAGTGGGTACACGTAACATTGTAGAAGTTCTACAAGCTCAATTATCAGTATTCAGTGCACAGCGTGATTACGCGTATGCACGTTACGATTACGTCATTGATTTATTAAAATTCCGTCAAGCAGCGGGTGAATTATCGGTTGCGGATATCGACGAACTTAACGGCTGGTTACAGCGTTAATACACCTTTTAAACAGTCCTAATGTTTAACCCGCTTCGGCGGGTTTTTTTTATGGTTGTTGATTGCGCTTAAATAAGCGCTCAATCGTACCGTCTACTTTTAACTGCTTAATAGCTTGATTGAGTATGGGGATTAAGTCGGCATGATCTGGATGCACTCGAATCGCCACATCATAATGCCCCACCACATCTCCCATTGTTAATTGGTTATATTCGGGGTTTTGCTGGCGTAAGTATTCAAACACCTGCTGGTTGATAAACACTTGATGTATGCGTTCATTAATAAGCAATTGTAGAAGTTCATCTTCATCGGAACGTTCAACTTTTTTGATGGCCTGTTGAGCTAGCACCTGATCGAAAATTGGGTACTGGTAACCACGAACCACACCAATGCTCTGGCTACCTTTAGTGTTCTTGCCGACAATGTGTTGGTACTGATTAGAGGCATAAACCGTCACGTCTTCAATCGCATAAAATGAATCAGTAAACAGGCCAGGTGTTGGTTTGTTGATATTCCACGCAGGTGAGCTGCCAATCTCTAAATGAACCTTTCCTTGGTGAAACAAATGATCCAGACGGGCATAAGGGTAAAACACCCACTTAAACTCAAATTTGGTGTGTGCCTGAATGGACTTCATAAGTTGAATGTATAAACCGTCTTTGGTTTTCTCATCCATAAAGGGTGGGTACTGATAACCACCGATTATAAGGGGCTGAGCATGGCTTACTGATCCTGCTAAAGACAGACAGATGGCAAGTACATGTAAAAAAGAGGCCGTTAGAAATTTAAACATAGGTGTTCCATTGTTCATATATTAAGCATAGACCAGCCTCGCTGAGAGTGGAGGTTGAATGGTGTCAGCAGGCCTTATGGCCATTGCTCACTTGCAGATTTGCCTTAGCTGCTAGTATGCTAGCGCGACTCACTTGATAAGAACTACAAGATAGATGATCCCAGAAACCTTGCGCTGCCTGTATTTACACGGCTTTAAAAGTGGCCCAAGTTCGGTGAAAGCCCAGCAGACGCTGCACCTTTTTGCCGAGTTTGATGTGGCGCAAAACCTACATATTCCACAGTTATCCCCAGAACCTGCAAGGGCCATTGATGAAGCTCAATTTTTATATGAGCAGTTGATTGATGAAGTGGGTGTGGATAACTGTTTGATCATAGGTTCCAGTCTGGGTGGCTATTATGCCAGCTATTTGGTTGAACGATTTGGCGGACGAGCGGCCTTAATTAATCCAGCTGTGCGCCCGTACGAGTTATTACAAGACTATTTAGGGGAGAATGAAAATCTGTACAATGGCGAAAAATTTATCGTCACACCTAGTTACTTAACGGAGTTACTAGAGATTGAGGTGATGCCCTTAAAACAACCCAAACATCACTTTTTGTTAGTCAAAACCCATGACGAAACACTGGATGCCATGGCTGCGGTAAAAAAATACCAAGCCAGCCCCAGCATCATAGAATACGGCGGTAATCACAGTTATGACGATTACCCCAAACGTTTACCCAGTATAATAAATTTTGCCACCCAGCCTTATTAGGCCGGCACCGATACATAAGAGCATTAAATAAGTATGAGTAACTATACTGCGCAATCCATCGAGGTATTAAGTGGTCTTGACCCAGTGCGTAAACGCCCGGGCATGTACACCGAAACCACCCGACCGAATCACCTTGCCCAAGAAGTCATCGACAACTCGGTGGATGAAGCCCTAGCGGGTCATTGCAACCACATAAAAATCGAATTGTTTGCAGACCACTCATTGGCCGTCACTGATAACGGCCGTGGTATGCCCACTGACATTCACCCAGAACATGGGGTCAGTGGTGTGGAATTAATCCTCACCAAACTGCATGCCGGTGGTAAGTTCACCAATGATAACTACCAGTTCAGTGGTGGTTTGCACGGTGTGGGTGTATCGGTGGTAAACGCGTTATCTTTGGCTTTAGAAGTGACCATTCGTCGTAATGGTGAAATCCACCGCATCGCGTTTAAAGATGGTTTTAAAGCTCTTGAGCTTGAAAAAGTTGGGGAAACCAAAAAGAAAGACACGGGCACCACGGTGCGTTTTTTACCGGACCCTAAGTATTTTGACAGCCACAAATTTTCCGTCACCCGTTTAAAACATGTGCTGCGTGCTAAAGCCGTGTTATGCCCAGGCCTGCGTATTGAATTTGTAAACCACGGCAATGCAGAAGACAACAGCGATTGGTATTACGAAGACGGTTTAGTGGACTACTTAACCGATGCCACCAACGGTTTTGAGGTGTTACCCCCAGAACCGTTTGTGGGCTCCATGGCCGGTGAAAAAGAAGCGGTAGATTGGGCGGTACAATGGCTACCCGAAGGTGGCGAGCAGCTGATGGAAAGTTACGTTAACTTAATTCCAACCGCACAAGGTGGCACCCATGTAAATGGTTTGCGTACCGGTTTATTAGAAGCGCTGCGTGAATTTTGTGAGTTCCGCAGTTTATTACCCCGTGGAGTCAAACTCGCGCCCGATGACGTGTGGGATAAAGTCTCCTATGTATTAAGCGCTAAAATGGCGGACCCACAATTCTCAGGTCAAACCAAAGAGCGTTTATCCAGCCGTGAAGCGGCGGCGTTTGTATCGGGTGTGGTAAAAGATAGCTTTAGTTTATGGCTTAACGAGCACGCCACCTTGGGCGCCGCCCTTGCTGAAATGGTCATTAGCAATGCACAGCGCAGAATGCGCAGTGCCAAAAAGGTGGTGCGTAAAAAAGTCACACAAGGCCCAGCGTTGCCAGGTAAATTGGCAGACTGCTCTACTAATGACCCTAAGTATTCAGAAATCTTTTTAGTGGAAGGGGACTCAGCTGGCGGCTCGGCTAAACAAGCCCGTAGCCGAGAATTCCAAGCCATCATGCCGCTTCGCGGTAAGATCCTAAACAGTTGGGAAGTGGATTCAGGTGAGGTATTGGCCAGCCAAGAAATCCACGACATTTCAGTGGCCTTGGGAGTTGACCCAGGTGAAACCGACATGACCAATTTGCGTTACGGTAAAGTGTGTATTTTAGCGGATGCCGATAGCGATGGTTTGCACATCGCCACTTTATTATGTGCACTGTTTGTTAAGCATTTCAGACCCATGGTTGAACAAGGTCACGTCTATGTGGCCATGCCGCCACTTTATCGAATTGATGTGGGCAAAGACGTGTATTACGCGTTGGATGAAGCGGAGCGTGAAGGGGTATTGGATCGCATTAAAGCTGAAAAGAAAAAAGGCAAAATTGGTGTGCAGCGATTTAAAGGTTTGGGTGAAATGAACCCACTGCAATTGCGTGAAACCACCATGGACCCAGATACCCGTCGATTAGTGCGTTTATCATTGGATGCCGAAGACGGCACAGATGAAGTCATGGACATGCTGCTTTCTAAAAAGCGCGCAGCCGATCGTAAAACGTGGCTGGAATCCAAAGGCAATATGGTTGAACTAGAAGTATAGCCATGTGTTAACACGCACATGTGCAGTTAACACAAGCCTTATAAAAAGCATTAATTAACAGAATTCGAAACCTTAGCGAAACTAGCTAGGAGAGATAAAAAGAATGAATGACATTGTAATAGGTGATGACGGCGTCGAACGTCAAACCTTAAAAGATTATACCGAAAGTGCGTATTTAAATTATTCCATGTACGTCATCATGGACCGAGCCTTGCCACATATTGGTGATGGTTTAAAACCGGTACAACGTCGTATTACCTACGCCATGAGCGAGCTGGGTTTAAAAGCCGGCGCTAAATATAAAAAGTCCGCCCGTACTGTGGGTGACGTGCTGGGTAAATTTCACCCCCACGGTGACAGTGCGTGTTACGAAGCCATGGTATTAATGGCGCAACCGTTTTCTTATCGTTATCCGCTGGTGGATGGACAAGGTAACTGGGGTAGCGCGGATGACCCTAAATCATTCGCCGCCATGCGTTATACCGAAAGTAAGCTAACCAAATACGCGGATGTATTATTAGGTGAGCTTGGTCAAGGCACCGTTGATTGGCAACCTAACTTTGATGGCAGCTTGCAAGAGCCGGTTACTTTGCCTGCACGCTTACCCAATATTTTATTAAACGGCACCACAGGTATTGCCGTGGGTATGGCCACTGATGTGCCGCCTCATAACTTACGCGAAGTTGCCAACGCCTGTATTCACATGTTGGATAACCCAAAAGCCACCACACAAGAGTTAACGCAATTTGTGCAAGGCCCGGACTTTCCAACAAACGCAGAAATTATTACCCCTAAAGCCGATGTACAACGTATGTACGAAACCGGTAAAGGCAGCGTAAAAATGCGTGCAGTGTATGAAATGGAAGATGGCGATGTGGTGATTACAGCGCTTCCTCACCAGTGTTCAGGTAACAAGGTACTTGAACAAATTGCCGATCAAATGAACAAGAAAAAGCTGCCAATGGTTGCGGATTTACGTGACGAATCGGATCACGAAAACCCAACTCGTTTAGTGATTGTGCCAAAGTCAAACCGTGTGGACATTAAACAATTAATGAACCACTTGTTTGCCACAACCGATTTAGAAAAAAGCTACCGCATCAATATGAACATGATTGGCATCGACGGTTTGCCAAAAGTGAAAAGCTTAAGCGACATCATCAGTGAATGGTTAGTGTATCGAACCAATACCGTGCGTCGTCGTTTAGAACATCGCTTAGAAAAAGTATTGGCGCGCTTACACATCTTAGACGGTTTGTTGGTGGCATTTTTAAATATCGACGAAGTGATTGAAATCATTCGCCACGAAGAAGAGCCAAAACAAGAATTAATCAAACGTTTTGGTTTAACTGATATTCAAGCCGAAGCCATTTTAGAATTAAAATTACGTCACTTAGCTAAATTAGAAGAAATGCGTATTCGCGGCGAGCAAGACGAGCTGCAAAAAGAACGTGAAAACCTAGAAAAAACCCTAGGCTCTGAGCGTCGCATGAAAACCCTAGTGAAAAAAGAAATCACCCAAGACGCTGAAAGTTATGGTGATGAGCGTCGTAGCCCAATGGTGACTCGTCAAGAAGCTCAAGCGCTTTCTGAAACCGACTTAATGGGCGCAGACCCTGTGACCGTTGTGTTGTCAGAAAAAGGCTGGATTCGTGCCGCTAAAGGTCACGACGTAGACGGTAATACCCTGGCCTATAAATCAGGTGATAAATTCTTAAGCCAAGCCAATGCTAAAACCAATCAACAAGCGGTATTTGTTGATAGTACCGGGCGAAGCTACAGCATTAATATTCACGGATTGCCGGGTGCTCGTGGTTATGGTGAACCAGTAACGGGGTCCATTACATTACCAGCTGGTGCCAATTTAAGTGTGATGTTGGTAGGTCAAAATAAAGACCAGTATTTAATGGCCAGTGAAGCGGGTTACGGTTTTATCACGACCTTTGATGAAATGTTATCGAAAAACAAAGCCGGTAAAGCGTTATTAAATAAACCTGCTGAGAAAAAACTGCATCAGCCAATTAAAGTGCAAAATCTTGAAAAAGACTGGGTAGTGGCCGTGAGTAATGAAGGCCGTTTATTAACCTTCCCTGTGGCTGACTTGCCTGTGATGTCAAAAGGTAAGGGTAATAAAATTATGAATCTGGGCACCGGCGGCACAGAAGATTTAATTGGTTTATCCCTAATGAAAGAAGGTGATATGTTAATTGTGAATGCTGGTAAACGTCATGTGAAAATGAAGTTTGCAGACCTTGAGCATTATCAAGGTGAGCGTGGGCGTCGTGGTAATAAACTGCCGCGCGGTTTCCAAAACGTCACCAGCATTGAAGTCATTCGTAAAGACGACGAATAATTTCTTTAACTTAGGATGGGTTAGATTGAGCGTCGCGAAATCTAAATCCATTGGTGTATAAAAAAAGATGGGTTACGCCGCTCGCAAGACTCGCAGCTAACCCATCCTACAACCCAAGTTGGCAACAGCTTGGGTTTTTTAATTTATATGATATGGAAATGATGATGGTGAATCCGCTTCTATGCCCTTTATGCCAGCAGCAAAATCGTTGCGAGAATCTAGGTGATCAAGACACCAACAAAACCTGTTGGTGTAATAACCCAGAGATTAAATTTCCAAAGGCATTGCTTGATCAGGTGCCCAAGGACAAAAAAGGCAAAGCGTGTATCTGTCAAAATTGTGCAAAAGTGTTTAATCAAACACACAATAAAGGCACCCAACAATTCGACCGGTCAGAGTAAGTGTTACTTTTATTCGGGTTAAAGGCCTAGATCGGTTAATCCTGGGTGGTCAACCGGTCTTGGCCCTAGGGGCCATAAGAATTTGCGCTCACTTTCTAAAATCGCCACGTCATTGATGCTGGCATGGCGCTGTGTCATTAACCCTTTTTTGTTAAACTCCCAGTTTTCATTGCCGTGACTGCGAAACCAGTTACCGTCTTTATCATGCCATTCATAGACATAACGCACAGCGATTCGATTATCTTGCACTGCCCATAATTCTTTGATTAAACGATACTCTAATTCTTTATCCCATTTACCCGTTAAAAATTGAATGATTTCATCTCGCCCTTTTACGAATTGGTCACGGTTACGCCATTGGCTGTCTAAGCTATAAGCGGTGGCAATTTTTTCAGGGTTTTTATTGTTCCATGCGTCTTCAGCTATGCGCACTTTTTGGATGGCACTGTCTTTAGTAAATGCAGGTAATGGCTGGCGAGTATCTTCAAAATCTAAATCAAAGTTCACTGGGGATCCTTAAGTTTTACATAGTGGCAAGTCAGCCTTACTTAGCAATATCTATGCACAGCATAAGTTTAAGAAAAAGTATCGATAATCAAGGGTTGTTGATGGAATGGCTAAAATAGAGATGCTGTATGTTAGATATGAGTGCGCTTTAAGTGAAATGCTGGGCGGTTGTAGTGCAAAGCGCTAGGTGAAATTCATGTTTATAAAAACGCCCAAGCCATATTGCTTGGGCATTGATTTTTTGATTTAAACCGCGGTATGACCACCATCCACAGGTAAGGCAATGCCGGTTGTAAAACCAGAATTAGAAGAGCATAAATACATGACGGCTTCTGCGATTTCGTCTACTTTACCAATACGACCCACAGGGTGCATACCCGCCACATACTCTGCTTTACGAGGGTCGGCTTCGGCTGCTCGGCGGAACATTTCAGTATCAATCACCGCAGGGCACACCGCGTTTACACGAATGCCTTTTTTACCGTATTCAACCGCGGCGGATTTGGTTAAACCAATCACGGCGTGTTTGCTGGCACTGTAAATGGCCATTTTAGGGGCGGCACCTAAACCGGCAACCGATGCTGTGTTAACAATAGAGCCGCCACCATTTTTTAACATGGCTGGAATTTGATACTTCATACAGCGCCAAACGCCTTTTACGTTTACGTCCATGATCTTATCAAAAACAGATTCTTCACCATCGGCCAGTTTACTTTGTTCGATTTCAATGCCGGCGTTATTAAATGCAATATCCAGTTTGCCATACGCTTCAATGGTGGCATCCACCAGTGACATAACCTGTTGTTCGTTTGTAACATCACAGGGTACAAACATGGCAATACCACCTGCCTGTGTGATTTCAGTGACGACGGCCTCACCATCTTGTTGGTTGATGTCTGCCACCACTACTTTAGCCCCATGTTTTGCAAACGCCATGGCAGTGGCTTTACCAATACCTGCACTTGCACCGGTGACAATGGCAACTTTATCTGTGAAATTTTGCATGCTGAACCCTTTGTTTATTTTGATTATGCTCAGAGAGTAACGTTAAGTTCTACATAGGTGAAATGGATTATGTGCATATTAAATTATGAATAGCATTAATACTGATGTTAGCCATGTGAGCTTGCATCAGTAAACATGGCTCAGTATGTGACGTGTATGTTATGTTTTTCAATAAAATGTTCAGAATAAAAAGCACCGACTAAAGCACCAATTGATAACGTAAACATAATGATAAACATGCCAGCTAATAGATAAATATTTTGTATTTTGCTGGCATAAAAATAATTACCAAGGGCCGCCATGGTGAAAATTAATAAAGCTATTTTGCCCGCTAAAAAGAACATGGGAATATCGAATGCCCATATTTGATTATGATGTTTGAAGGCATGTAGGCCAATATGCAAATAGGCAGACATGGTTACCAGCGCCAGCAGGATAACAGGCAAGCCAAACGTTAATAGAGGGTGAGCGCTAATTAAATGATAGCCCATGCGCAAAGTATAAATACTCGCAACGAGCCACATGATCATCAGTGGCATGAGGATTAATCCCATACGTGTGTCCTTTTTACATAATGGAAATGCAAATAGTAACACGCTTATAAGGGTGGGAAAGTAGTGGGTTTATTAATTGTGAATGGTTTAGTATGACGTGGATTCGATCACTTGTTTTAAGCGTGTTAATGCCGCTTCTGATTTTTTCTCAGTTAATGCTTCAAAATACAATGCATTAAATGCCGTTAGTAAAATATTAGGCATGGTGTAGTTCAGTGTGCGTTGAAAATGAGTATGTTCACCCGCCGCGTTGACTTGATACTCAAGCTCTATTGTCACGCCATTATTTTGATTAATGGCATGGGCTCGCCAGATATGACCGGCTTTAAATTCAACAACTTCCCATACTAAGTGATTCATGCCAATAGGGGTGTTGATGTCTTCTTCAAACCCTTGACCCGTGATCACTGGGCCATCGGTACTGGTATACACCTTATTGGATTGCGGGTGCCATTGTGGCCACAACTTTACAGAGCTTGCATAGTTTAGGGTTTCTGTGGGGGAGCGTTTTATGGTGATGGTATCCACTATGGTGGAAGTCATCGTGCTAAACCAAAGCGTTGTCGCAAATACCAATACTAGTGGTACACGAACGACCTCTAACAGCGCGTAACGCTTTTTGTTTTCAAGTAAGTCATTGTTGATTACTAAACCACTTAAAATGAGCCCGACGCCAATGATGAGCTGTGTAGCTGAGAGACTGGGTGCTAAAAATATAAACATAGTGCTGACAATGAAGGTCAGTAACATGGATGCGCCGACGTAATATTGCACGGCTTTTGTGGTTTTTGGGTCGTATTTCTCACGATTGTTTGAACCGCTTTTTTGTAACATGCGATTATTTTCTTCACGATTTTGACAATCATCAGGTCGCCAACCAGTCGGTTGAAACCATAGCTTGATTTTATTTTTCCATGATTGTGTATGCAGTGAATCTTTTGTTAATAATGCCCAGTGTTGCAAGTTCGCTTTAATTGGGTTGAGGGTATTAAGAGGCTGTGTGGTGCCATAATGACAAGGTTGGTTGGCCAGTTCTGGTTGCCATGTGCCAAATACACGATCCCAAATGACTAATGTGCCACCATAATTACGATCAATGTATTGCGGGTTTTTTGCATGATGCACACGGTGACTTGAGGGGGTAGACAAAATGCCTTCTACAAAAGGTACTTTGTTTATCGCCTGTGTATGCAACCAAAATTGATACAGTTTAAGAATAATGAATTGAATTAAAAAGACGTGAGGTGGGCAACCTAAAAATGCTAACGGTAAATAAAATACCCAAGAAAAGGCATATTGAAACGCGCTTTGGCGTAAGGCTGTGGTGAGGTTGTATTCTTCACTTTGATGATGACCAACATGAGCGCCCCATAACAGGTTTATTTCATGGGCTAAACGGTGAAACCAGTAATAACAAAAATCCACGCCAAAGAAAAATACCACCCATGTGATGATGTCTGTACTAGAGAAATCGATTAGACGGTGGTACTGCCATATATAAATGAAAATGGCGAAGGTGTAGGCTTTTAGTAGTGCATCAGATATTAATA
The DNA here is from genome assembly GCF_030070105.1 of Bermanella sp. WJH001. Lineage (NCBI taxonomy): Bacteria > Pseudomonadati > Pseudomonadota > Gammaproteobacteria > Oceanospirillales > Oceanospirillaceae > Bermanella > Bermanella sp. WJH001. The sequence goes on from NZ_JASJOO010000003.1 coordinate 959,293, forward strand.
AACACAAACCCATTGATAAACTTGTAACGCTATCGTTATACCGATGTAGATTGCGTCCGCGTATTCGTAAAACAAGATATTCAAAGCACATGATGATGAGAAATAGGGGAATGGCTAAGCCATTAATATTATATTCACTCATGTTTGGCCCTTGTGTGCCCATGCACATCATTATTATTTGTCATTCAGTATTACGCCATTAGCATGAGAATGCATTGTTGTTTGGTGACAGGCTTTGACCCAAGGTGACATCTATATAAGTAAGTGTTGGGAGTTGAAATATCAACGCTGGTTTAGTACATCAAGTACACGTTGTAATCTAGACAAGGCAGAGCGATCTTCGAGAATGGCTTGTTGAGTATTTGCTTCAAGTTGAATAATTGAAAACACTTCAAAGCTAAACGCTTGAGCCGTTTTGTCAGCCCATTCAGGGGATTCTAACCGGCTAACAACAGAGGGGTCGCCACCGCTGAATGCAATTAATCGATGAATAATTTTATCTTTTATTACATTCGCCTGCTCGCATTCACTGTCAGTGAATACGTGATCAAGATAAGGACGGCAACGGCCTATTTTATAGGGGAGTGATTGAGTTTCCTCCACCAGTTCTAATCGACGATCAATAAACACATTAATTAACAAGCGCCCGTCATCTGTGGTATTCACTAGTTCACATAAGCCAGCGCTAAAAATCGCATGGGGTTTATAGGTGTCTTGATTTTGCATTAATGCCTGGGCTTTACTTTCAGCGGGTGTGACTTCGTGAATCACCTTTTCCGTATGGCAGATAGCCAAAGGCATGCGACGCTTGATGCATTGTTGCACCATGTCTCGATATCTGGGCTCAAATACATGCAGCGGAAATACCATACCCGGAAAGACCACACAGTTGGGGATGGGAAACAGGGCGATTTCTTCTAAGTTTTCATTTGTCATATAAGGTTTACGATAGCCGCTGGGTTTTGGATGCGTGAATGGCCAAATCCACAAGCCGGTTTGCATAACCCCATTCATTATCATACCAGGCCACTAATTTTACGAATTGATCGCTCAGGGCAATACAGGCATTGGCATCAAAGATGGCACTATGAGGGTCATGAATAAAATCACTGCTCACAACAAGCTCTTCGGTGTAAGCTAAAATACCGTTTAATTCTTGCTCGCTGGCCCGTTTAATTTCTAATTTGATATCTTCAAAATCTGCGGGCTTGGTTAAGCGAATGGTTAGGTCCACCACAGATACATCGGTTGTGGGCACACGAAAAGCCATGCCTGTTAGTTTGCCATCTAATTCAGGGATCACCTTACCCACAGCTTTTGCTGCACCGGTTGAGCTTGGAATAATATTGTTACCCATGGAGCGCGCACCGCGCCAGTCATTCTCGATTGAGCCATCAACGGTTCGCTGCGACGCGGTGGCGGCGTGTACAGTTGTCATGAGTCCTTCCGCAATGCCCCATTTGTCATGTAAGACCTTTGCCAGTGGTGCTAAACAATTTGTGGTGCAACTGGCATTGGAAATGACCGTTTGATCGGCCAGATAGTTTTGATGGTTAACCCCCATGACGTACATCGGAGCGTCATTTGAAGGGGCACTGATGACGGTTTTTTTTGCGCCTGCCTGTATGTGCCCACTTGCCAATTGTAATGATGTGAATTTTCCTGTGCACTCTAGTACTACATCACATTGGTGTTCGCCCCAGTAACACGATGCCGGGTTGGCTTCGTGTGAGACGTTAATGGTTTCGTCATTGATTAATAAAAACTTTTCTTTGGCATGAATGTCTTTACGCAGTTGCCCATGGGTAGAATCAAATCGCAGTAAATAAGCCATGTATTCACTGCTCATTAAGTCATTAATTGCCACGACCTTTATATCGTCCCGTTCAAGACAGACTCTTAATGCTAACCGCCCAATCCGGCCAAAACCATTTATGCCTATTCTTATGCTCATAATTATTCCAGATTTATCATTCTATTTATTAAAGTATAGAGGGGTTCGTTCATTGTGCTGCTTTGCACCTGAATCAAATTTAAAAATAAAAAACATGAAGGGATAAATTTTTAATGCATAAAAAAGGCCAAAAAAATATATAAAACTTTTTTGGCCTGTTATGTGTAATGTGAACAATTTAAACCGACTTTAGGCATAGGATGTCTAAAAAAACACATAAAATAAGCATTAAATTTCTATTTCTTTTTTGATGCGTTGCTATACTGAATTAACAATAAATATAAAAAAATCTAAAGTCAGCCTGAGGGGGTCCCATGAACCGAGTGGGAATTTCTGCTGTATCCGCTTTACTCTTACTATCCACTGCTCATTCTGCATTTGCTGAATGGGGTCTGAATATGACAGAGGGTGTTACCCAATTAAGTCAGAACGTTCATGGCTTACACATGACGATATTTTATATCTGCGTGGCCATTGCTGTGGTTGTGTTTGGCGTCATGCTATATAGCATTATCTATCATCGAAAAAGTCGTGGCGCTCAAGCTGCCAACTTTCATGAAAGCACAACCGTTGAAATTCTCTGGACAATAATTCCGTTGATTATTTTGGTGGTCATGGCCATTCCTGCCACTCAAACTTTAATTGATATGTACGATGCCGACGATGCCGAGATCGATATTCAGGTCACAGGTTATCAATGGAAATGGCGTTATACCTATCTAAATGAAGATGTGGATTTCTTTTCTATCCTGACCACACCGCAAGAGCAAATTGATAACCTTGAAGAAAAAGGCGAAAACTACTTGCTCGAAGTCGATAACCCTTTAGTGGTGCCAGTTGATACCAAAATTCGGTTTTTATTGACCGCAAAAGATGTCATTCATTCTTGGTGGGTGCCGGATCTTGCCGTTAAAAAAGACACCATTCCAGGTTTTATTAATGAGTCTTGGACAGTGATCGACAAGCCCGGAATTTATCGTGGGCAATGTACTGAGCTATGTGGCAAGGGTCATGGTTTTATGCCGATCGTGGTAAAAGCCGTATCTAAAGATGAATACAAAACGTGGATAACGGAGCAAGCCGCTGTACAAGCCGCCGCCCGTGAAGTGAAAGACATGAGCTTTGAAGAACTCATGGCTCAAGGTGAAAAAATCTATAAGAGTAATTGTGCTGCTTGTCACCAAGTGAATGGTAGCGGTATGCCGCCAGTGTTCCCTGCATTAGCCGGTAGCAAGGTCGCACTTGGGGAGATTGCCGATCATATTGATATCGTACTCAACGGTAAAAAAGGCACTGCCATGGGTGCATACGCAGAGCAGTTAAGTGTCAGTGATGTGGCTGCGGTTGTGACCTACGAGCGTAATGCTTGGGGGAATGATAAAGGTGATATGGCAACACCGAAGCAAGTTAAACAACAAAAAGAATCTGGGAAATAGGAGGCCATTATGTCGCACGCGATAGAATCAGCAGACCATCACCACGGCCCAGATAAAGGTTTTTTACGCTGGGTATACACTACCAATCATAAAGACATTGGCACCATGTACTTATTGCTGGCGCTGGGTTCGTTATTGATTGGTGGCACCATGGCATTTGTCATCCGTGCTGAGTTGTTTCAGCCGGGTTTGCAATTGGTGGATCCAAACTTTTTTAATCAGATGACCACCATGCATGGTTTGATCATGGTATTTGGTGCCATCATGCCGGCCTTTGTAGGGTTAGCAAACTGGCTGGTGCCCATGATGATTGGTGCACCGGATATGGCTCTGCCGCGAATAAATAACTGGTCATTTTGGTTGTTGCCGTTTGCATTTGGTATGTTGATTTGTACCTTGTTTATGGATGGCGGTGCGCCCAATTTTGGTTGGACATTTTATGCGCCACTATCTACCAGTTATGCACCACCGAGTGTCACCTTCTTTATTTTTAGTGTGCACATTATGGGGATCAGTTCGATTATGGGGGCGGTGAATGTCATCGTAACCATTTTTAATATGCGCGCCCCAGGCATGACCTTTATGAAAATGCCATTGTTCGTGTGGACCTGGCTAATTACTGCTTTTTTATTAATTGCAGTGATGCCGGTACTGGCTGGTGTGGTAACCATGATGCTCATGGATATCCATTTTGGTACATCGTTCTTTGATGCTGCCGGTGGTGGTGATCCTGTTTTATTTCAGCATGTATTTTGGTTTTTTGGTCACCCTGAAGTGTACATCATGATTTTACCAGCCTTTGGTATTGTCTCTCATATTATTTCAACGTTTAGTCGCAAACCATTGTTTGGTTACACCTCAATGGTGTGGGCAACGGCGTCTATAGCTGTTTTAAGTTTCATAGTATGGGCGCATCACATGTTCACCGTAGGTTTGCCCTTGGTGGGTGAGTTGTTCTTTATGTACAGCACCATGTTAATTGCCGTGCCGACTGGGGTAAAAGTGTTTAACTGGGTGACCACTATGTTCCGTGGTTCCATGACGTTTGAAACACCTATGTTATTTGCCATTGCGTTTGTGGTGCTGTTTACCATTGGTGGTTTAAGCGGCTTGATGTTGGCCATTGCACCTGCGGATTTTCAATATCACGATACCTATTTTGTGGTGGCACATTTCCATTATGTGTTAGTGCCCGGTGCGCTGTTTAGTATTTTAGCGGCGGTGTATTACTGGTTACCTAAATGGTGTGGCCGTATGTATAGCGAAACGTTAGGCAAATGGCATTTCTGGTTAAGTTTTGTGGGGGTGAATATTACGTTCTTCCCAATGCATTTTGTGGGCTTGGCCGGTATGCCACGACGTATTCCAGATTACGCATTACAGTTTGCTGATTTCAACGCCATTGTGACGGTGGGTGCATTTATCTTTGGTATGAGTCAGTTGATTTTTGTGTACAACGTTTGGCGAACGACGATTGGTGGTAAAGGTGAAAAAGCCACTGATAAAGTGTGGGATGATCCAACCGGTCTTGAATGGGAAATTCCAAGCCCTGCTCCGTATCACACTTTTCAAGAACCACCAGTGGTTAAGTAATAGGAGTCGAAATGAAAAAAATGTCACCATGGAAGCTGTCTCTTATCCCTTTATTTATGTTTGGATTCGGGTTTGCCATGGTGCCTTTATATGACATTTTTTGTGATGTGACGGGTTTAAACGGTAAAAGTTTTCAGGTTTTTTCTGGTGATAAAAATTCATTAATTAATGATAGCGGTGTGCAGCGGGCAAAATTACAAATGCTCGCCGATGCCGATAGTCGTGATCTATGGCAGTTTCAGCCTGAAAATAAAACCATGGAATTGCAGGCAGGTAGGTTAATCACCACCTATTATGAATTAACAAATCCGTATGATTATCCTGTCACTATTCAAGCGGTGCCAAGTGTGGCGCCCGGTGAGTGGGCAGAGTATTTAGTTAAAATAGAATGTTTCTGTTTTAACCAACAAGTAGTACCGGCGAAGTCAAAATTAAAGTTACCTTTACAGGTAACGTTAAGTGCCAAAGCTCCCAAGGAAGTGAATCATTTATCACTCTCTTATCGACTTTATCAAAGTGAATCCCTAGGAGGTACATTTTGAACACACCTAAGTATTACGTTCCGGCGCGCAGTCATTGGCCAATTTTTGGCGCAGTGGCCGTTTTTCTAACCTTATTTTCTATGGCATCCATTATTCATGAAAGCAGCCAAGGGCATGTGAGTGCGGGCACGTTTACCATGGCGGCCATTGCTGGTTTTTTGATGCTGTATATGTTGTTTGGCTGGTTTGGCGAGGTGGTCAGTGAAGGTTTACGTGGTTTAAATAGCGACCAGCTAAAGCGTTCATTTCGATTTAGTATGGGTTGGTTTATTTTTTCTGAAATCATGTTTTTTGCTGCATTTTTTGGCGCATTATTTTACGCCAGAATGTTTGCAGTGCCATGGTTGGGTGGTGAAGGTGCCAAAGGTGAGGCGAACATGCTTTGGGAGGGGTTCAGTGCCCATTGGCCACTATTAAAAACCCCTGATATGAACACCTATCCTGGTGCCATGGGGATTATAGATGCTTGGAAACTTCCTTTTTTAAATACGGTTCTGTTGATTATTTCAAGTTTAACACTGACGCTCTCGCACCATTGTTTACGTGCAAAAGATAAAAGCGGCACACTTATGTGGTTGGCGATTACTCTAATATTGGGTGTTGCCTTTATGTGTGTACAGATCTATGAATACGGTCATGCGATGAATGACTTAAATCTAACATTAAGCAGTGGTATTTATGGTTCAACCTTCTTTTTGTTAACCGGCTTTCACGGCGCACATGTCACCCTTGGCGGCATCATGATCTTTGTTATGTACTGGCGCGTGAAGAACGATCACTTTACACCAGATGATCATTTTGGTTTTGAAGCAGCCGCTTGGTATTGGCACTTTGTTGATGTGGTCTGGTTAATGCTATTTACTTTTGTGTACGTCTTTTAATTGACGTTTTGGGAGAGCAAGCTCTCTCCCAAAAATCAGTAAGGTTTATGACGAGTAGTGATCCAAAAATAAAAATAAGCCAATTAAAATAATGGTAAATGCAGCAAAAATAACCCGATATTTTAAACCGTTAAAGGTTGTCTCTGAGCTCTTTGGCGCAGTCATCAGGTGAAATAAACCATAAAATAATGCACCAACGCTGAATAATAAAAATAACAGAATGAGGGCCTTGAGCATGACGAATCCTTCTATTGTGAATGTGAATCGGAATTGGCACTTTGTGATAAAGCCACTTTATAGCTTTATCATGCTGTTGGGTATTGCTATTTGTTTCAGTGCGGCAGTTTGGCAGTATCAAAAGTCTATGTTCTTTCAAGCACCCGTTGCCCAGTCATTACACATGAAAGGTGAATTTTTAAATGAGTATAGTCACTTTTTAGATAACCAAACCCTTAACGGTAAAGTAGGTTACGCCGTGATAACGCCGTTTTTATATGACCAAACAATCTACTTGGTCAATCGTGGCTTTGTTGCTTACCAAACCAGAGACAAATTACCTCAAGTAGCGCCCGTAATAGGCCCTGTTACCATTGATGGCTATCTTAAAGTTAATCATAAACCTCTGCTTCTAAATAATTCATTGCAAGACCCGTTACCAAAACGCATTCAATTTATTGACGAAAAATACTTTAGTCGAGCATTTAATAAAAATGTATCTCAAGACGTATTTATGATGAAAAGCGGGCAAGGACTGTTACAGGCGATGCCAGAAAAATCTGCTTATTTAAGTCACCATCGTCATCAGGCATATGCGCTGCAATGGTTCTTGTTAGGTTTGAGTGGTGTCTTCATCTTATTTATTGCCAGTCTAAAGCGAGGTAGTGCTCATGCGTAAGTTACCATTAATTTTAATGCTATTAGTTTTAGTTGCGCCATTTGCTGTGTCATTAGTGTTGTTAGATGGCAATAAAAATATTGCAGATAAAGCCCGCGGGCAATGGCTTGAAAATACCTATTATGTCCAAGCAGCTGAGAATGCCAATTGGCAATTATTATGGCGAGAACAGGATTGTCAGCCCAATTGTGATGCTTGGTTTAACTTATTGCAGCGAGTAAAAATGGCGCTAGGAAAAAATCAAGATAAGTTAGTCATCGAAAGCGCGAACTTAAATAGCCTTAAATCAATGAGCAATGGTTTATTTATTGCCAACCCAAAAGGGTTGGTTTTGCTCTCATATGAGTCTAGTGACGATGGGGCATACAAGTTATTAAAAGATTTAAAAGTATTACTGAAACACAATAGCCAGTAAAAAATAAAAATAAAAAGTGAGAATTTTTATGCGTCGCTTTGCACTCATTAACATTGTTTTGGCATTAGTGGTAATTACATTAGGGGCACTAACTCGTTTGTTAGATGCAGGTCTTGGCTGTCCTGATTGGCCGGTTTGTTACGGCCACGCGTTTCCTGTTTCCAATGAAGCGGCACAAGCATTCACCCAATGGCAATTTGATTCGGGAAAAGCTTGGATGGAAATGATCCACCGTTATGTCGCAAGTGTGCTTGGCTTAAGTATTTTGATTCAAGCGTTTTTAATTTGGCCTCGTTATTTAGGTGCTGTGCGTTGGTTGGCTGTATTTTTGTGTGGCTGGGTGGTGTTGCAGGGTTTATTTGGTATGTGGACGGTAACCTTACGCTTATGGCCACCCGTGGTTAGCGCACATTTATTAGGCGGCGCCATTACTTTAGGCGCGCAATTTTTAATTTGGCGCGTGATGACAAGCAATACAGAGCCAAGGTGGAATAGTGTTTGGAGTGCATTTGCTTTAGTGGTGTTTTTGCAGATGGCACTTGGTGCTTGGACATCAAGTCAATATGCGGGTCTAGCTTGCCCTGATTTTCCTACCTGCCAAGGACGTATGTGGGTTGAGATTAATAGCGAAATACTGCATGCCCCTATGGTGGAAGGGGATGAATATCTTGGGGGTGTTGGCTCTAATCAGCAGCGTATGGCCATTCAATGGCTCCATCGATTAGGTGCCATTGCTGTGCTGCTGATGTTTTTGTTTTTAGCTTATAAACATAAAACACAACAACGAGAATTGATGCTGGTATTAGCCATGTTGTCGATACAAATTGCGTTAGGCATTTTAAACGCGGTGTTGCTACTACCATTAAGTTTGGCCTTATTGCATAACACGTTTGCCATGCTGTTATTGTTAAGTGCATTAAATGGATTAACACGGCCAGAGATAGAAGAAGATTCACAACAAATAGCACAAGAACTATTGGCTTAGCCAAAAAATAATAAGAAGGTGCAAAATGGAAAAAATCAGCGTTTGGCAAAATAGTGTTAAATATTCCACAACCATAAAAGACTATTTTGCATTAACAAAATTTAAAGTGGTTGCGGTAATGTTATTTACCGTAATGGTTGGCTTTTTATTGGCAAGTGATACCAATATTCATTTTTTAAAATTATTTTATACCTTGGTGGGTGTGGGTGCTTGTGCCATGAGTGGTGCGGTTTTGAATCACTTGGTTGACCGCTATCGCGATACCAAGATGCAACGAACCAAGCGTCGTCCAGTGGCAACCGGTAAAGTCAGCGCTGAGTCTGCCTTTGTTTTTTCAATGAGTTTACTTGTGTTTGGTGCACTGGTTTTGTATTGGCAATTGAATTTATTGACCAGTGTTTTATCCGTGGCGTCTATGTTTGCTTATGGTGTTATTTATAGTTTGTGGCTAAAACCTGCGACACCGCAAAACATTACGGTGGGCGGTTTAGCTGGTGCGATGCCGCCTCTACTGGGTTATTGCGCGGTAACGGGCCAAGTGGGGCCAGAAGCTTTGTTGTGGGTGCTGATTATATTTACGTGGACGCCTCCTCATTTTTGGGCATTAGCGATTTATAAGCGTGATGATTATGCCAAGGCCGAGGTGCCTATGTTGCCAGTGACCCATGGTATTGAGTTCACTGCATTTCAAGCTTGGTTATATTGTTTATTGTTGTGTGTTGTGAGTATTGGGCCGGTTTTGTTGGGCACTCAAGGCTTGGTGTATTTGACGATTGTTACCTACATCAATGCACGCTTCACATGGTTGACGTACCGTATGTGGTGTAATCCGAGCGATCATAATGCACGACGTACATTCCGGTATTCCATTGTATATATTTTATGGTTATTTGCGGCGCTGTTATTGGATCATTATGTGCAGTTAATTGCTTTTTAATGGTCTATTAGCCAATATTTAATTAGATAATACCGACAGAAAAATTGGAGGATTTAAAACCTGTCGACACAATTTAGAGCTTTGTTTTCAAACAAATAAAGCGAGGGTGAACCCAGTTGTACGCTTTACTGAACAAGAACAACCAACCAAATAAAGGGGACGGTTATGTATTTACAGCATATGTTCGGATTAATGTACCACCCAAGGACAGAATGGGACTCCATTAAGCGAGAAAATCATTCACTTGGTCACATCTATTTAACCCACTTACTGTTTTTGGCGGCCATACCGCCATTTGCATTGCTAGTGGGCACCACTCAGTTTGGCTGGAGCTTTGTGGGCAAAGAATTTTATTATCTAAGTTTTGAATCCGCACTCCCGTTAGCCGGAGCCTTCTATCTGGCGCTATTGGCGGGCATGTTTTTTATAGCCTATACAACCTATTGGATGGAACGAACCTTTGGTGCTGAGGCCAGTCTTGAGCGCTGCTTATTGTTCACAACATTTACCTCAACCCCTATGTTTTTATCCGGGGTGATTGGGTTTATTCCAATCCTATGGCTTGATGTGTTTGTGGTAATGGCGGCAGTTTCATATACCGTGTATTTGTTGTACGCAGGTGTGCCGATTTTTATGAATATCCCAGAAGAGCGTGGTTTTATTTTTGCCTCGTCCATCTTAACAGTGGGCTTGTGTGGTCTAGTGGGGATGATGGCCGCTACTGTGATTATTTGGGGTATGGGGTTTGCACCTCAGATTATGCTTAACCAATAATTTACCAACTATTTAACCCGTGCAAGGCCCGAGATTTCTCGGGCTTTTTTTATGGTTTTAATAATTCATCACGTTTTTTCTTATACTCTTGATAATCTTCGATTTCTTCACAGTGAATTTTGCCGGTTTTTTCTAAACATTGGTTGTGTTTAATCGCATCGTAAGCCGCTTGATTTGAACACGCGCTTGCGCCAATTAAACTCGGCACTAAAAGAATGGGAATGATACGCATACTGTCTATCCTTGTTTGAGCTTGTTTTTCTTCGACCTTATAAAATTCCAACTACACTGTATATAAGACGTGAGCAGGATGCGCAGATCAATGGAAGAAAATAGCACTGACTTTATGGGGCTAAAGCTCAGCCCAGGGCAATTATTGCAGCTCGAGTTTGATAGCTACCAAAGCGACCGTGATAAATCCGTGTTAATTGGCTATCGGCGTAATGCAACCATTTTAGTGACTATGCCGCCAGCTCGAGGCGTGAAGATTGGTGATAAGGTGAATGTGCGTTTTTTTTATGGGCGCATGAGCAGTGCCTGCGCCTTTCAAACGGAAGTTGTACACCCCACCAAACTGCCCTTTCCTCACATTCATTTAAAAATGCCAGAAAAGGTGATGATTGGTGAGGTGCGTCAAAATGTGAGGGCAGATGTGGAGGTTGTCTCTCGGATTCAGTTCAAAAACGGCAGTGAAGTTGAGAACACCACAGCGAAGATTGTGGACTTAAGCTTAAACGGCGCGCGTATCTTAGGGCGAAAATTTGAATTTTCAGTGGGATCTGAGATTTTGCTGATATTTAAGATCAATGTAACCGAAATTGAATACGAGGTAACGGTGCAAGCCACCGTACGGTCTTTAACTCCAATCGATAAGGGCATGGCGTCAGGGCTGCAATTCCATGATTTGCCCGCAAACGACAAGATTGCACTGCAAGCCTTTGTTTTGACCCATATCCACGATTTGTAAGCCCCCTTATTGCTCGCCAAACACTGTGTTTGCCAGTTTCCACGCGGACTATAAACAGGTATAATTTGCGACCTATTTTTTGCTCTTTAACACAGGATTCGCCATGCGCTGTCCGTTCTGCGGTGAACAAGATACAAAAGTGATCGATTCGCGCTTAGTGGCCGAAGGTGAACAAGTTCGCCGTCGTCGCCAGTGCCAAGCCTGTGATGAGCGTTATACCACCTTTGAATCCGCCGAATTACTGATGCCCAAATTGGTTAAAACCAATGGCACCCGTGTTCCTTTCGATGAGCAAAAGCTCCGTGCTGGTATGCAGCGCGCCCTAGAAAAGCGCCCTGTTAGCGTTGAAGACATCGAAGCCTCCATACTACATATCATGGCCAAGTTACGCGCCACCGGTGAGCGAGAAGTGAAAAGCCGCTTAGTGGGTGAACTGGTTATGGACGAACTGCGTAAGCTTGATCAAGTGGCTTATGTTCGTTTTGCCTCTGTTTATCGTAAATTCCAAGACATTGATGAGTTTCGTCAGGAAATTGATCGCATTCGCCATGACAGCCGCAAAAATGAAGCACAACTGGATATCTTAGCGGATGACCCCGAGTTAGCACCATGAGCCATAATCAGTACATGGCCCGTGCCATTGCACTTGCAAAGCAAGGTTTATATACAACACACCCTAACCCAAGGGTTGGGTGTGTAATTGTCAAAGATGGCGAAATTGTCGGCGAAGGATTTCACCGTAAAGCAGGTGAAGGCCATGCTGAAGTAAATGCACTGGCCATGGCCGGTGAACACGCCAAAGGCGCCACCGCTTATGTGACCCTTGAGCCATGCAGCCACTTTGGACGCACACCCCCTTGCAGTGATGGTTTGATCGCAGCGGGTATTCGACATGTGGTGTGTGCCATGAAAGACCCTAACCCTGAAGTGAGTGGTCGAGGGTTTGTAAAATTAATGGCAGCAGGTGTGGATGTCACCTTTGGGGTGATGGAAGAGCAAGCTCGTACTCTTAATCCGGGTTTTATTAAGCGCATGGAAAGCGGTATGCCGTTTGTGCGTTTAAAAATGGCGTCCAGCTTAGACGGTCGAACCGCCATGAATAGCGGTGAAAGTCAGTGGATAACAGGGCCATCGGCCCGTCAAGACGTGCAGCGTCTTCGTGCTCGCAGTTCAGCGATTATAACGGGCATTGAAAGCATCAAATTTGATGATTCATCTCTTACCGTTCGCCAAGACGAGCTAGGCTTAGAAGACGACCTAGCAAAAGACATTGTCGTTATGCAGCCCCTAAGAGTAGTGCTTGATAGCCAGGGTCAGATATCCAGTGATGCCAAGATATTACAGCAAGCAGGCACGACCTTAGTGGCCACTCGCCATGGTGTGACATTAGACTCGGGTATTGAAACACTTGCCCTTGATCATGATGAGCACGGCCTAAACTTAACGGCATTACTCAAAGCATTAGCGGCTCGCCAATGTAACGAAGTGTTGGTTGAAACAGGTGCTACTTTAGCGGGTGAATTTGTGCGCCAAGGTTTAGTGGATGAAATGGTGTTATACATGGCCCCGTGTTTTATGGGCTCCACTGCACGTCCATTATTAAACTGGCCATTAGATACCATGGCCGACAAACAAAATTTAACCATATTAGATAACCGCTTAGTGGGGCAAGACATACGTCTTACACTCGGTTTTGCAACAAAAGGCAATTAGTGTGTTTACAGGCATTATAGAAGCCAAAGGCAAAGTATTGGCCAAACTCGCTCAAGGTGGCGACTTAAACGTCACGTTAGAAACCGGCGCCTTAGATTTAAGTGATGTAAAACTGGGTGATAGCATTGCGGTGAACGGAGTGTGTTTAACGGTCATTAGCCTGCAAGCGCACAGCTTCAGTGCTGATATTAGTAACGAAACATTAGCCCATACCCGTTGGAGCGAGATTAATCTTGGCGACACGGTGAATTTAGAAAAAGCATTAACCCCCACTACGCGTTTAGGTGGGCATTTGGTCAGTGGTCATGTTGATGGCATTGGTCAAGTGATTGAGCGTCGCGAAGATGCACGATCAATACGCTTCAAAGTACAAGCGCCAACGGAACTAGCACGTTACATTGCTCACAAAGGCTCAATCACAGTGGATGGTGTTAGCTTAACGGTTAACGCAGTCAATGGTGATGTATTTGAATTAAATATCGTGCCTCATACCGCCAAGGAAACCACGCTTTATGGTTATGGCCCAGGGCAAAAAGTACATTTAGAAGTGGATTTAATTGCCCGTTATTTAGAGCGTTTGATTTCAGGGCAAACTCAACCACAGCAATCGAATCTAAGTGCAGGCTTTTTAGCCGAGCATGGTTTCGTATAAACCGAATATTTTTTTAAGAGTATGATCATGGCGTTAAATAGTATCGAAGAAATTATTGCCGACATGCGTGACGGCAAAATGGTTATCCTGATGGATGACGAAGACCGTGAAAATGAAGGTGACATCATTGTTGCCGCTGAAAAAGTCACACCAGAAATCATTAACTTCATGGCCAGTAAAGCCCGTGGTTTGATTTGTTTAACACTGACCCCTGAGCGTTGTGATTATTTAGGTCTACCGGCAATGGTTGCCGGTAATGGTGCAAAATTTTCAACGCCGTTTACCGTTTCAATCGAAGCGGCTGAGGGTGTGACCACAGGTATTAGCGCAGCTGACCGTGCGGTTACCGTGCAAGCGGCGGTTAACCCAATGAGTAAACCAGAAGCCATCGTACAACCTGGGCATATTTTTCCACTGCGCGCACAAGCGGCAGGTGTTTTAGCGCGTGCAGGTCATACGGAAGCCGGTTGTGACTTAGCGCGTATTGCTGGCTTACAGCCTGCTGCTTGTATCGTTGAAATCATGAACGAAGACGGCACCATGGCCCGTCGTCCAGAACTTGAAGAATTCGCAAAAGAACACGATTTAAAAGTAGGGACCATTGCGGATTTAATTCAATACCGTATGGCCAATGAGCAAACCATTGAAAAATTAAGTACAGATAAAATTCAAACCGTACACGGTGAATTTGATCTACATGTTTACCGTGACACTATTAACGGTGATTCACACCTAGCTATCTCAAAAGGTGATGTGAAAAGTGCACAAGCACCACTTATTCGAGTGCAAGCGGCAGAAACATTGCGTGATGTGATTGGCGCCACCATGCCAAATAGCCAAAGCTGGTCATTAAGCAATGCACTAGAAGCCATCTCAAAAGATGAGGCCGGTGCATTGGTTATGTTAAACGCCGGTGAGCGTGAAGATATTCTTGCATCAGTTGAAACATTTTTTGGTCGTCAAAAACCACAGCGCACCACAGATGTGGATAGCTCGGGTGCTTATGTGACCATTGGTACCGGTTCACAAATTTTACGTGACCTGGGTGTGACGCAGATGCGTCTATTAAGTAGCCCAATGAAATTTACCGGTATCTCAGGCTTTAATTTAGAAGTGATTGAATACATCCCTTGTAAAAATTAATCGCCAAACTCTTTATTGATTTCAAATTAAAATATTTTTAAAGGTAAGAAATATGAAAACAATCGCAGGAAGCTTTACAAAACTAGAAGCCAAATTTGCCATTGTACAAACTACTTGGAATGAATTTGTTGTAGACAAATTAGTAGACGGTGCTGTTCGAGGTTTAACTCGTCATGGCATCAGTGAAGACGATATTACTTTGATTCATTGCCCTGGTGCATTTGAAGTGCCGTTAGTGGTTAAAAAATTAGCTGAAAGCGGTAAGTATGATGCGGTTATCGCATTGGGTGCGGTCATTCGTGGCTCTACTCCGCACTTTGATTATGTAGCGGGTGAAGCGGCTAAAGGTTTGGGTCAAATTGCATTGAACACAGGCATTCCTGTTTCTTTTGGTATCCTAACCGTAGACACAATTGAACAAGCCATTGAACGCGCTGGTACTAAAGCGGGTAACAAAGGTGAAGAATCTGCGCTTAGCGCCTACGAAATGGTCAGTCTGCTTAAGCAGCTGGAGGCCTAATGAGCGAGAACCCAATTCCAAGAAAAGATAATGACAGCGGCCGCCCGAATCCGGGCGCGCGTCGCAAGGCTCGTCATTATGCAATGCAAGCGCTGTATCAATGGGATATGGCGGGTGCGAGCTTAAACAAAATTGAAGCGGAATTTCTAATCGATAACGACATGACCCATGTTGATACCGAATACTTCCGCGACATTTTACGTGGTGTGCCAAATAACCTAGGTGAGCTAGACGAAATGTTAAGCCCATGTTTAAGCCGTGGTATTGAAGAAGTAACACCGGTAGAAAAAGCGATTTTACGCTTAGCTGCATTTGAATTAGCCCATCGTATTGATGTGCCGTATCGTGTGGTGATTAACGAAAGTGTTGAGCTTTCGAAAAAATTCGGTGCAACAGAAAGCCATAAATTCATCAATGGCGCACTGGATCAACTTGCACAACGTGTGCGAGTAGTAGAACTAAAAAAATAAGAATATGATTTTCTTGTGATGTTTCGTCACAAGAAAGACCTTTAAAATGCGAGAGGAAAGCGGTGAACGAATTTGAGCTTATAAAGCAGTTCTTTCAACAACCATCCCTCGCTTTTTCAAATGCCTATCTTCGCCAAGGCATTGGCGATGATTGCGCAACCTTAAATATCCCAAGTGAGTATGATTTACACCTGTCTTTGGATACCTTGGTCGAAGGTGTGCACTTTCCGCATCATGCTAACCCATTTGATATTGCCACCCGTGCATTGGCGGTAACCATCAGTGATCTTGCGGCCATGGCTGCGACACCAATCGCGTTTACCCTTGGTATTACCTTGCCAAGTAAAGATGAAAACTGGTTGAAGCAGTTTAGCGATGGATTAGTACACGCGGCGCAATATTATCAATGTCCACTCATCGGCGGTGATACCACAAAAGGCCCAAGCTTAGTGATGAGCTTGCAGGTTCATGGTATTACAAAAAAAGGTGAAGGTTTAAAACGCAGCGGTGCGCAAGTGGGTGATAAAGTCTATGTCAGCAACACATTGGGCGACGGTGCTGGCGCTTTACCGTTGGTTTTAAAAGAGCCTCGTTTAAATACGGGTTTAGCCGAGCATTTTTATAAGCCCATTGCACAAATTAAATTTGCACAAAAAATTAAAAGCTATGCAAGCAGTTGCTTAGATATTAGTGATGGCTTGATTCAAGATTTAAATCACATTTGTAAAGCCAGTCACGTAGCAATGAATATCGAGCCTAATCTTATTCCGTTATCACCATTGTTAATACAAACCTATGGCCGCGAACAAGCACTAAAATATGCACTAACTGGCGGCGATGATTATCAACTAGCCTACACGGCCAAACAATGTGAACAGGGTGTTTGTATCGGTGAGGTGGTTGAGGGGGATAACGTAACTGTTTTGGGGCTGGACATTATTACAGATGGTTTTCAGCATTTTTAATTAATACGAATTGACTGTTTTAAAAACCTCATACAAATTTCTTTTCTATTCAGTCGTGCGACCTTTAATATTATAGCTTCATCATTCTTAGAGGTTTGATATGTATATCGGTGAATTATCTCAGCGTACTGGTGCAACACCAAGAGCCATCCGGCTTTATGAATCACTCAATCTTATTCAAGTAGCACGAAAAGGAAACTATCGAGTTTATGAAACTGCACATATTGAGTTTGTGCAATTAATCAAAGAAGCTCAAAGCCTGGGTATTTCATTGGCCGAATTACAACGCCTCAAGCAAGGTGATAATGACCTTGATTGGTCTGGTGTTAACGCATTATTAATCATAAAAAAAGAACAGTCTGAGGACTCTATTCAAAAGCTAAACCTACATATTTCACGACTAGAGCGATATCAAACCTTAATTGCGGATTGTGTAAAGAGTAATGCTGCACATTGTGAATAGATGCTTGACTCTTACCCTAGGGTAAGGGCTTAGCATAACTCTGTATCAAATAGGAGATATGTTATGAAACGCATTTTATTAATCAACGCTAATCCCAAATCCAATAGCTTATGCAAAGCAATGTCCCACCGATACGTTGAAATGGCAAAACAGAAGCATCAGTTAAAACAAGTGCATATTGGTGATCTAACATTTAATCCGGATTTGCCTGAGGGTTATGACAGCTCGTCAGATTTGGAGGATGACTTAAAGGCGATTCAACAGAAAATTTTGTGGGCAACTCATATCGTGTTCATAGTGCCAATTTGGTGGGGTGGTATGCCTGCTAAGTTTAAAGGGCTGATTGATCGAATTTTTTTATCGGGCTTTGCATTTGAATATGACCCAAAGAAACATATCCCGAATAAACTATTAACAGGACGAACAGCACAGATAATTGTGACATTAGATACCCCTGTATTTTGGTATAAATGGATTCAAGGTAATCCAATTTACAAACAACTGAAACGTACTATCCTAGATTTTGTTGGTATTAAGAACCAATCGATTAATTACTTTGGGCCTGTGATTGGATCAAGTGAAGAGCAAAGAGAGCGTTGGTTAGCGAAAGTTGGTTCTCTTGTTCCTAGGTATTAATTAAGTGTTAAAAGCCCAGTGACTAGCTGGGCTTTCGTCTTGCATCTCTCATCTCTCATCTCACGTTTCACGTGCTACAAGATTACTTTTCGATGTTAGCGGCAGCCTTGAGCGAAATAGAAGTTTCGCTAGTTCGTCATAGCCTTTTTGATTTGAGCAACTTGAAAGGTTGATCATATGATTAGCCACAAAAAAGCCCTGCTATTGCTAGCTGGGCTTTCGTTTTACATCTCTCATCTCACGTATCACGTGCTACAAGATTATTTTTCCATGTTAGCGATTTCTTTCGCTAGTTCGTCATAGCCTTTTTTGGCTTGGAACTTCTGCCATAGAGCTTTCTCGTTGTTCATAGACGTCTTAAGAGCAGTTTCGTGGATTAGGCCAGCGGCTTTGTCATCCAAACCAACAAGCACGTATAAGGTACCGTTAGGGCTGGTTTTAGACTTGTACATACGCGTACCAACCAGTGTTTCGTTGGTGATTTGTTTAGTAACAGACGTATTTACTTTATCCACAGTTTCGCTGTCGCCAACACCTGTGGTTTCAGCAAATTGCTTAACCATGTTTTGTACTTGAAC
Organism: Bermanella sp. WJH001; assembly: GCF_030070105.1. Classification (NCBI taxonomy): domain Bacteria; kingdom Pseudomonadati; phylum Pseudomonadota; class Gammaproteobacteria; order Oceanospirillales; family Oceanospirillaceae; genus Bermanella; species Bermanella sp. WJH001. Next base: position 977,812 of record NZ_JASJOO010000003.1, read on the forward strand.
TTTCATCATTTGAGCAAGTTGAACACGAGCCGCAGCAGTCGCTTGTTGCTTCATGAAGTTCATGCCAGCGCCAGATTTGTCAGCACTACCAACGGCAGATACAGCTAGGCCTTCAACCGGCTCATCACATACCCAGCCAGGAGCGGCAGTTTGAGGGGCATCAGGGAATGTACAATCTAGTACAACTTGTTTCTCACCGCCGCCTAAACATGCGGTTAGTGAAAGGGTTAAAGCACTGATGCCAAGAATACGAGTTAGGGCCATCTTCTTCTCCTTGAAGGATTTAGGGTTTAGGATGGCTCTAACCTTAACCAATAACATGGATTCTCGCCAGAGTTTAAGATGAAAAAAACCATAAAAAAGTGTTTATTTGTGACAAGCATTTTAGCTAGCTTGTTTATGTTGTGCGCATGTGCGACACAATCCTCATTATCCCGCCCTCAGTGGATTACCTCTGCGGCGTCACATCAAGCAGTGGGCAGCTGTGCAACCCATGCTTTAGGCAAGTATAAACAAAAAGAGTGCGCCATTTCGCGGGCCCGTCTAGAGCTTGCGGCACGTAAAGGTATTACCATTTCAGCACAAACCGTTATGACTGAAAGCGCAACCAATTTATCCAGTCAAAGCACACTGGATGGCATTACCACACAAACCGTTAATGGCGTGATCAAGACAAGGTTAGTGGATAGCTATCACGATAAACAGCAGGACATAATTTGGGTTTTGGTTGAGGAGAATTAATCTCTTGGGAGACGTCCCTTCGACAAGCTCAGGATAATCGGAGCCACTGAAGAGACGGGATCCACTTTAAATAGTATTTAATGACTTCAAGAATAATTAATTAGGTTGTAGGTCGGGCACTGCCCGACACACAAGTTAATTGCCTTGAAAGGGCATAACACTGACTAAATACTTAAATAATTCTTTCAAATTGATTGTTATAAGCATAAAAAAGCGAACCTGAAGTGAGGTTCGCTTTATGATGTAAAACGATGGGTGAGCGTTTATAGGGCGCTTTCTTCTGTCTCATCATTTGTATCACTGGGTTTATTCTTTTCAACCAAGCGGCCAAAGAAAATACCCACCTCAAATAATAAATACATGGGCAGTGCCAAAATAGTTTGGCTGATCACATCCGGTGGTGTTACCAACATGCCAATGACAAAACAGCCCACAAAAATATAAGGGCGTTTGGTGCTTAGGCTAGCCACAGATGTAATGCCGGTCATGATGAGTAATATGGTGGCAATGGGAATTTCAAATGCGATACCAAACGCAAAAAACATTTTAAGAATGAAATTTAAAATGTTGTTAATGTCAGGTAAAAAATTGACCCCTTCAGGCCCCACCGCAGTAAAAAATCCAAAAGCTAAAGGCAGTACTACAAAATAGGCAAAGGCAATGCCCACGTAAAATAAAACAATGCTGCTTAATAACAAGGGCACCGCAAAACGTTTTTCATGTTTGTATAAACCAGGAGCAATGAATGACCAAACCTGATGCAAGATAAACGGTACGGCAATAAACACTGCAGCAAACAAAGTAAGCTTAAAAGGTACTAAGAAGGGGGATGCAACCCCAGTGGCAATCATGCTACTGCCTTCTGGTAACAATACTTCTAACGGTTTAGATACCCACAAATACAACTCATTTGAAAAGCTGTATAGGCCAATAAACACCACTAAAATTAATAAAAGCGCTTTTAATAGGCGATTTCGTAATTCAATTAAATGGGTAATTAAAGGTTGCTGTTGTTGCATGTGTTCTGTTTCTGCTTTGCTTTTTTTCGACATTACACATCCCCTTTTTTATCGTTGGAGATATGTGTCGTTTGTGCAGAGTCAGTATTAGGCGCAATGCTATTTTCAATAGGTTGCGTTTGCGGGAAATCTTCATGCTCTTGAGCTTGTTGTGCTTGCTGCTCTTTGGCTAATTGCAGAGCTTGTTCTTCTGGGCTCATGAAGCTGTGTTGGCTGTCTTTGAGTTTTTCTTGCAGCTCTTGGGCGCGAACTTCGCGCTCAATTTCTTGCTGAATGCCACTCATGGTGCGTCGAACACGACCAAGTAACAGCCCTAAGGTGCGGGCTGCTTTTGGTAGTCGCTCAGGGCCCAGCACAATTAAGCCCAGTACGCCTACAACTAATAACTCAGCAAAACCAATATCAAACATAATAACTTCTTATGGGGTGTGTTTATTTGGTTTTGTCTTCTTGTTTTGCTTTTTCAGAAAACTGCGCATCTTGTTGCTGGTTTTCTAATTTATCAGCTTCCTGCTTCTTTTCATCTTCGCTTAACGCTTTTTTAAAGCCTTTTACTGCACCACCTAAATCACCACCTAGTGTGCGTAATTTTTTTGTGCCGAAGATTAAGATAACCACAACCAAAATAATTAATAATTGCCAAACGCTAATGCCACCAAACATGATGTTCTCCTATGTGTAATAAAGACTATTAAAAGCCTGGTAATTTTGGTCCAGCCAATACATGCCAGTGCATGTGGAAGACTTCTTGACCGCCTTTTTCGCCGTTATTGCTAATCACGCGAAAGCCTTCCAACTGTTGCTGGGCGGCGATGGTATTAATACTTTGTAACACCTTAGTGACAATGGGCCATTCATTTTCTTGTGTGGCACTTAAATTCACTATGTGTTGCTTGGGTATCACTAAAATATGAGTCTGTGCTTTAGGGGCAATATCATGAAATGCCAAAACATGGTCATCTTCATAGACTTTATTGCAGGGAATGTCTCCGGCAATAATTTTACAAAAAATACAGTCACTCATATTGGTTTGCCTATTTTGTACGGTTGGCTTTTTCTTCTAAGCCTGACAAATTAAAACGACGTTTCAATTCTTCGATGACCACTTGTGGCTCTTCACCTAGCTCAGCCAACATCACCATGGTATGAAACCAAAGATCGGCCGTTTCATAGATGACATCTTTATTGTCACCAGAGGTTTTAGCGTCTTTGGCAGCAATGATGGTTTCAGTGGCTTCTTCACCCACTTTTTCTAAAATCTTATTGAGCCCACTGCGGTATAAGCTGGCCACGTAAGAGTTGTCTGCGTCAGCCGATTTACGTTCTTCTAGGATCTTACCTAGTTGGTTGATGACATCGCTCATAATTTATTCCTTAAGTCTTTGTGGATAATAGCGCATCTGCCGTTTGGGCAGTACTCACACGGTGTATTTTTTAACCGCGTACCAATATCCAAGATAAGCCCAAAACAATTAACGCTATGCTGCCGTCAAAGCCCCATAGAAACGGGCTGTGCAAGCCAACTAAACCAAGGGCGCTAACAATGGCCCCAAGACTTCTGTGTTTACGGCGGCTGCTTTGTTCGCTCAGTTCACGCTCAATTGCATCTAATTTGTTCTGAAGTTGCTGCTGTTGTGCTGGGTACTGCCCTAATGTGATTAGGGTATTACGTATGGTTTCTGGCATATGCGGCGCGTGCTGAATCCATGCAGGGGCTTGGCGTTTGAGTTCACGCCAAATGGCTTTAGGCCCCATGCGATTGTGCATCCATTGCTCTAAATAAGGCTTGGCGGTGTTCCACAAGTCAAGCTGTGGATAAAGCTGACGCCCCAAGCCTTCAATGTTTAGCAGGGTTTTTTGCAGTAATACCAGTTGAGGTTGTACTTCCATATTGAAGCGACGGGCGGTTTGAAACAAACGCAATAACAATTGCCCAAAACTGATTTCAGCCAGTGGCTTTTCAAAAATTGGCTCACATACACTGCGAATAGCGGCTTCAAATTCATTGATTTTGGTGTCGCTGCCCACCCAACCAGATTCCACATGCAGACGGGCCACTTCGTGGTAATCCTGATTAAAAAATGCCAGTAAGTTACGGGCTAAATAATCTTGGTCGGTTTCGTTTAATGTGCCCACAATGCCGCAATCAATGGCAATGTATTGTGGGGTTTGTGGGTCGTTATGGGCGACAAAGATGTTGCCTGGGTGCATGTCAGCATGAAAAAAGCTGTCTTTGAACACTTGACGGAAAAAGATCTCAACCCCGCGCTCTGCCAGCACTTTCATATCGGTGCCACGCTCTTTTAACTGCTCGATATCACCAATTGGGGTGCCGTAGATGCGCTCCATTACCATGACGTTAGGGCGGCAGTAATCCCAGTGGACTTCCGGTACATACAACAAAGGGCTGTCACTGAAATTTCGACGCAGTTGTGAGGCGTTGGCGGCTTCACTCATTAAATCTAACTCACCAAAAATGGTGTGGCGATAGTCTTCGATGACGTCTACTGGGCGTAAACGTTTACCGTCTTTGGCGTAACGCTCAATGAGTTTGGCGGCCATCATCATCATGGCAATGTCTTTGTTGATGACTTTTTCAAGGTTAGGACGAATCACCTTAACCACTACTTCTTCGCCAGTGTGTAGTTTGGCTGCATGTACTTGGGCAATAGAAGCGGAGGCCATAGGCTGTGCTTCAAATTGAGCAAATACTGTGTCGACATTTTCTTGCAGCGCTTGCTCGATAATCTTACGGGAGGTTTTCGCCTCAAACGGCGGTACCTTGTCTTGCAGCTTAGACAGCTCAAGGGCTAAATCTTCAGGTATTAAGTCTTTGCGTGTAGACAATAATTGGCCGAGTTTTATGTAGATAGGCCCAAGTGCCACCAGTGCCAAGCGTAAGCGTTTTGCTTTGGGTACACGTTTAGGAATTGGGTTTAAGCGCCAAGGTGCTAAATAAAACGCTAAACGTAAATACCAAGGCAATAAGCTCACCGGAATAAAATCGTCTAAACGATATTTACTAAACACATACAGCAGGGTGATCAAACGCTTGAGTTGCATCATATTACAAAGATTTTGGCTTATTTAATTGAGTGGCAAGGCGATTAATACGCGCCTCAAGACGGTCGGTGTCGAGCTTTAATTTGTGAATCTGGTTGAAGCGGGTTTCCCCTTCAAGTTTGTGGGGAGCCAATTGCAGCTCATCACGCACATATTCAACCGAGTCTTGTTTCAGTTTTTCACTGGTGCCTTTTAACCAGCCACCTAAACGGCGCAGGTTTTTACCCACCACATGGGCCACAACTGGGCCGGTGAGTTCGCTGATCATGGCTTCAAAGTCGATATCAAGGTCGCTCATGGCATCGGCTAATCCCATGGCTAATTGGCTGGAGCCTTGAATCTGAATATCGCTTTTCATTAACGCGGCATGTTTGTCTTTGTGGCTGGCCAAATTAATAAACGCTTGCAGGTCCCCTTGGAGCTTGGCTTGAGTTTCACCTTCGTGGTGGGCCATGAAGCGTAAATGCTCACCAAACTGCACATAAATGACAAAAGCGGGTTGCGTGATCTCAATGGCCAGCACCTTTGGTGCTAGCGCCGACAATTTTTGTGCGGTGGCAGCATCATAACTTAATGCTTTATTGACGATGCTCTGCGCACTGGCCAAGGCACCTTGTACAAGAGTTTGGTCCATGTTGATCCCTTAAGGCTTAATGCCTTTGTGTAAGGCAACAATGCCACCGGTTAGATTGTGATATTCACAATTGGCGAAACCAGCTTGTTCAAACATCGTCTTTAGTTCGTCCTGACCTGGGTGCATGCGGATGGATTCGGCAAGATAACGATAGCTATCGGCATCGTTGGTTATCAGTTTGCCCATGAATGGCAATGCGGTAAAACTGTATAGGTCGTAGGCTTTTTTAAGTAATGGGTTGTTGGTTTTAGAGAACTCTAATACCAATAAACGCCCACCTGGCTTAAGAACACGGTTAAACTCACGCAGGGCTTGGTCTTTATCGGTTACGTTGCGCAGACCAAACGCCATGGTGACCACATCAAAACTATTGTCATTGAACGGCAGGCATTCTGCGTTGGCTTGTACACACTCGATGTTGCCGCTGTAGCCTTTATCTAACAGGCGGTCGCGACCCACTTTTAGCATAGAGTCGTTAATGTCGGCTAAGACCACTTTACCTTCAGGGCCTACTAGGTCAGAGAACTTCATGGTTAGGTCTCCGGTGCCACCGGCGATGTCTAATACGTGATCCCCTTTGCGCGCACCCGTGAATTCCATGGTGAAGCGCTTCCATAAGCGGTGCACACCAAATGACATCAGGTCGTTCATGACATCGTATTTAGCAGCAACACTGTGAAATACTTCTGCGACTTTGCCTTGTTTCTCTTCGGCGTCGACGGTTTGATAACCAAAATGCGTGGTTTTCTTTTCGGACATGGCGAGGGGCCTGATCTTAACAACGATAATTGAGGGCTATTCTAGCCCGCCTGCGTGCAGATGTCTTGTGGCAGATCAGGCTAGAGTGGGTTGCAATGGCGTATTAGTCCACAGACTTAAAGGCAATGACGCCGCTTTCTCGTGATTTACCTGCTGCAGCCAGTTTATCGAGGTAATCTTGCCAAAAGCGGGCTTGTTCATGACACAACTGATGCAGGTAGGGCCAATTAAATAAGCCAGAGTCGTGGCCGTCATCAAAGGTGATTTTGAGTGCATAATTTCCCACAGGCTCAAGCTTTAAAATACGCACGTCTTTTTTGCCAAATTGCAGTACCTCGTTACCGGCACCGTGGCCCCGTACTTCTGCACTTGGGCTTAATACTCGCAGCATTTCAGCACTCAGCTGAAATGATTGCTCATTCCAAGCAAGCTCTAATTGTTGTGATTGTTTATGAAACTTAATCACTTTAGGAATACTAGTTTGGCTCATACATTAACCGTTTAAAATTTGCTGTGGCGAAAAATTAGGGCTGCCAAGTCCAGCCGCTTGTGCCTGTTTGACTAAGCGTATTAAACGCTCATTCATGGGCGTTGCAATGTTTACTCGTTTACCCAATGCAACGATCTCCCCTGAAATGTAGTCCACTTCTACGGGGCGTTTATTTTGCAGGTCTTCCCACATACTTGAGCGGGCAGTTGGGTCGATGGCGAGCATTTTTTGCGCGACCCGTTTAAACAAAAAATCTGGCAGAGCGAGTATATAGGGAATCACACCAACAGGCACGGCAGCAACTTGGCCGGGTGTAATATTGGCCGCCTTTAAGACCTGCAAACCTTCTTTTAAACATTGTGCGTATATTTGACGATAACCTCGGGTTTCAAGCTGTTGTTTTAATGGCATACCAGAAAGTGCATTTACGGGGTTATTAAGATTAAGCAGAAGTTTCCCCCACATGATGTTGAGCATGTCTGGTTTTAGCTCAAAGCCAAGGTTGGCATGTTCCGCTAGGGTTTTTAGTGGCAAAGCCTTAGGGTGATCTTGGCAATATAACGCGCCCTGTGTGGCGCAGTGAAAATGTCCCTTGTCTTGATAAATCACATTATATGGCACCATTACCGGTAAAATGGTGTGTTGAGGCAGAATGTTTTGTAAGGTCTCAGAGTTGCTCATGCCGTTTTGAAACGAAAAAATAGTGGCATGGTGATTCCCACTTTGCACAATGCTTTGTGCCATGGCTTGTGTGTCTTTACTTTTCACACAAACACAAATGATATCGGCATCAGCCAACACAGATTCATCTGTTGTCACATGAAACTGACTAGGCGCCAGTTGTGCGTGATACCCCGTCCAATCAGAAAGGGTTAACCCGTATTTATCTAAATCGTTTTTGACTCGCGCACGTGCTAAAAAATGCACATGGGCACCACCACTGGCCAATCTTCCGCCCACATAACAGCCAATGCTGCCAGCACCGGCGATGACAATCTTTGTTTGGGTCATAAAAAGAGTGCTCTAATGATCTTAAGTCATAAACAATACCCTAATAGAACAAACTTGTGGGGCCAAAAATTAGGCATCATGAGTCAGGTTATAAAATATTGAATGTGAGCTATTTTGGCTAAAAACGCCGGAACGCTTTACCTGTGACTGATAAAGAATCGTTTATCAGCATACGACTAATATAAATGAAAATTACTCTTAATTAGCTTGTTATTTGGCAATTATTGCCAACAAATATTCATTGGAATATCGCGGGTAAGTGCATATACTTTTGACCAATTGAATCAAGCGCGAAACTTAAATACTGAATGTAATAACGACTAATTCGTATTTAAAATAAGAGCGCTATCTAATAATGAATTTTTAAAAGGGGTGTGACAGTGAAAGGCGATAAACAAGTCATTAAGTTACTAAACACATGCTTAGAAAATGAGCTGGTGTCTATTAACCAGTATTTTCTACACGCTCGTATGTTTAAAAATTGGGGTCTAGAAGGCCTTGATAAAATTGAATATAAAAAGTCCATCAAAGACATGAAACAAGCCGATAAAATTATCGAGCGTGTTTTGTTTTTAGAAGGCATTCCTAATTTACAGAAACTTGGTAAATTATTTATTGGTGAAAACACCCAAGAAATGTTGCAGTGTGATTTAAAACTGCAAGACTTAAGTTTAAAAGATTTACGTGAAGCCATTGTATATTGCGAATCTGTGTCGGACTTTGTAACCCGCGATATGTTAGCTGAGATTCTTGAATATGAAGAAGAGCATTTCGATTGGATTGAAACGCAATTAGATCTGATCAAAAAAATCAGTATCGAAAACTACATGCAATCTATGATGCACAGCGAATAACCGGAGAGAAATAATGAAAGGTAATCAAAAAATTATCGATGTTTTAAATTCATTGTTGGCCGGTGAATTGACCGCAATGGATCAATACTTTATCCATTCTAGAATGTATGAAGATTGGGGTTTGGGTAAACTTTATGAGCGCATTGCCCATGAAATGGAAGACGAAACCGGTCATGCAGATCAAATGATCAAGCGTATTTTGTTCCTTGAGGGTTTCCCTAATATGGTGACTCGCGAACCATTAAACGTGGGTAAAACTGTAGAAGAAATGTTAAAGAATGACTTGGCATTAGAATATGCAGTGGTTAAAAATTTAAAAGAAGCCATTGTAGTCTGCGAAGCTGAAAAAGATTTCGAAACTCGCGCAATGTTGGTTAAGCAACTAGAAGACACCGAAGAAGATCACACCCATTGGCTAGAACAGCAGCTTGGTTTGATTGAGAAAATTGGTATTCAAAACTATTTACAAGCCATGATGTAAATCGTGCATGTTTGATCCAGTAATAGCTGGAGTAAACGATAAAGCCTTCTATTGAAAAATAGAGGGCTTTTTTGTGTTATTCAGATAAGTTAGACAGGGTATCAAGCGCGCGATAGTAACGCATTTTCACCGCGCTTAATGAAAGCGTGGACACTTCACATATCTCATCAAACGATAATTCAAGTACCGCTTTCAATAATACAATCTCACGGTCTTGTGACGGCAAATGCACAAGCAATTTTTCTAAATCACTTTGATCATGACGCATTTCGTATTGCAGGTCGTCGCTGTGCTGTTGTTCAAACCATTGTGTGTAATCATTAAATTTCTTTTGCTCACGAAAAAAATCCATTAAACGATTACGGGCAATAGTAAGAAGCCATGAAAAAAGCTTGGCGTGATCGTCTAGCTGGGTGATTTTATTCCAAGCGGTTAAAAACGTATCTTGCAAAATATCGTTAATGGTATCGCCGTCGATGCTATTGTTAAGGCGTAAATAAGCCGCCAACTTATTTTGGTAGCGGCTACAAAGTTCTGCATAGGCTGAACTAGATTGCACGTTTTTAGGGGTTAACAGTGCAATTAGTTCTGTATCACTGAGTTTAGAAAACATTAATCAGTGGGGTGACTGACCAGCTCTAATGCATCAATAAAGTCTGCATTTTTAATGATACGACGGCCATGTTTATGATGGCTAACAACCGTAGCCACAGGGCCAATTTCAATGATCTCTCCGCTAAAACCATCTTTTAGTTTTACCTGGCTGCCGATATCAACCAAGTCGTTTATGTATAGCGAATACATGATATTTTCAGAGGTGCTTTTACTGCCTAAGCCTAGGGAAATGGCCACGCCCAAACCTAAAGCAGCCAACGCAATGGCAACCATGGTATCTAATAAAACCGTATTTATATCTAGCTGGCCGATAGCGACTGAGAATATTAAAACAATCAACAGGCCATAAACGATCTTAGATAATGGTGCGGCAAATTCTAACCCTGCCGACTTACCTGCTTTTGCAACCATATTTTTAGCAAGATTTGCTGCTGCTAAACCTAGTAACAAAATAATTAATGATGCAAGTATTTTAGGAATAAATAAAATAAAGGTGTCGATGGTTTTAGTGAGTTGAGGTAATCCCAACGTGTCTGCGGCACTGATCGCAAAAACTAAAACAATGATCCAAAAAATCAATGACGACATCAAATAAGATAAAGTAAAGTGACTGCCAAAACGCTGCAGCTGTTCATCTATGCCGGTCGCTTTTGATAAAGAATTAATACTGGCTTTTTCTAGGATTTTTTGTACGGCTATTTTAGAAATCTTGGCTAAACCATAACCCACCAATAACATAAAAGTGGCGGCAAAAACGTTAGGAAGAATCGCTGCAATATGTTCAAGTAAAGTAGTGATAGCTTGGCTGAATGCGGTATACCAAACATTAGAACTTTCGTTCATCTTCTTTCTCCGTTTTTTTGCTGTTAGTAATAGGTTGTTCGCGCATTATGCGAGCAACAGGTGCAAATAAGGCTAATAGGATTTGAAAAATACCCAGCCCTGTTAGCGTTAGACTTTTTTGATTTCTGTCATGTTGGTTTAGTTTTTTACGGATATTAGCTGCAGGAGGCGTTGGAGCCTGCTGCGCTAATGCCGCTAACTTTTTTTCAATATCACTTGGGCTGTTGGCCATAATTCTCGATCTCGCTCCAGAATATCTCGTCAAACTCGAGCAGGCTGTTGTGGCGAATCATATGCTGTATTTCACTTACATATTCAGTGCCGCGTTCAGAGTATCGTGTTAAGCCTTTGGCTAGCATTACGCCATTTGGCTTTCTATTTTGACGCCAAGCTTCACGTCTTGTTTGTCTTAACTGCTTATAAGACGCACTGGTGTTTAAGTTATGAATATAACTTTTAACCGACGCAAAAGCGTTATCAAACTCTTTCACTTCATGACTTGCGCCATCGTCACGTTGGCTGGGTTTTATACCACAGCCTTTGCTATAGCACCATTGACCGAAGTAGTTGTTGCCTTCAAGGGCAAAACGGGAGGTGCCCCAAGCAGATTCGTTAGCCGCTTGTGCTAATACTAAGGAGGGGGGAACCATGCCTATTTTCCTATGAATTTCATGGGCACAGGTTTTATCTATTGCCTGACAGTCTACTTTGTAAAATTTAGCCGTGTCGGCAATATGACTCATTTGCTGTTCGCTCAATCCCTCGGTTTGATCAGCCCAGGTACGTAATTGTTGCTTTTCTTCGAGTACTTGGCGGTTCGCTTCTTTGGTTAGTGGGTATAAAAACTCAAAGAACTCAGTCTTCTTTTGCTGGGTATTGGCTATTTCGGCAAAATCAGGTGGGGATAATTGTTCATTTGTTAACTCGCCACAGTCAGCACATTCGCTGCAACCGCTAAGTAATGTGAATAAAAACGCCACCCCAAGTAAAAGATACTGCATAATACCCCCTAATAATTAATCAATAACTGTTGTTATTTAAGAGACGTCATACCAAGCAAAATAGTCACAATTTTATTTATTTAATTTGATTGTGACTATTTGCTGCTTAACTGCGTCTATGTCTTTTAGATCTGAAAAGGGGTGGGGAAGTATGCCCATAGAAAATGAAAATAGCGCACATGAGCGAAATGCTGAAGGGATAAGTGGTGTTGTTTCCCTGCTACTAAGCATGGAGCCTGATAGTGAAGTGGCTTATAGCGAATTTGAGCTATTGCAAGATGATGAAATTGCTCATGTTATTGAGTCGGTTCCTTTGGATCTTCGACTATTAGTATGGAAGGTGTTACCGGCTTCTCGTTATTGGGGAGTGCTGTATGCACTACAAGAAGATACGGCCAAACACTTAATTGATTCGTTAGATGAAGCGGGTCGACAAGCTTTACAGGGCCAGGCAGATTCAGCGGATCTATTATTGTTTGCCGATATCATGCCTACCAGCATGGTGGACGCCATATTGCTTGATCAAGAAGATGACTTGGTTGAGGAACTGCAGCAGGCACTAAGCTATGACGATACTCAGGTTGGTCGTCACTTAAATAGTAATATTTTACGGGTACGTCCTCGTGTGTCGTTAAGCTCATTGGCTCAGCGTATTCGTAAAAAAGACGAAGTCAAAGCAGTTTTTGTCGTCACTGAAGATAGTGAACTGCTGGGGACCATTCCACTGCATGTTATTTTCGAGCAGCAAAATGAAGTAAAAGCTGAAGCTGTGATGGTGCCTTGTACAGAGTGTGACCACTTAGACGAATTAACCGATGTGATTGCGCGCTTAGACCCAGAAGAAAACCTATCGTGGGTGCCTGTGCGTCGAAATAATAAAATTGTAGGTGCCATGCCCGTATCGGTTTTGTTCTGGGAAGCGCAAGAGCGTGTACTGCAAGCATCGATTCAAGAAACGCCATCCACTGAAGAAGACTTATTTACGCCCGTGTCAGCGGCAGCAAAACTGCGTGCGGTGTGGTTGTGTATTAACTTAATGACCGCTTTTTTGGCTTCATTTGTCATCGGTTATTTCGAGCATGCTTTGCAACAAATTGTGGCACTGGCCATCTTAATGCCGGTGGTTGCCAGCATGGGTGGGATTGCCGGTAGCCAGACTCTAGCAGTGGCATTGCGTGGTTTGGCGCTTAATCACATAACCTCAGATAACATTAAGCTGATTTTACAAAAAGAGATGTATATCGCAGCGATTAATAGTGCCCTCTTGGGGGTGATCATTGCGTTAGTTGTGATGTATTGGTTTGACTCTATCGGGTTGGGTTTGATTATCTTTGTTTCTATTTTTATTAACGGTTTGGCAGCGGCCTCTTCTGGCACCTTGATTCCGTTCTTGTTGAAAAAGGTAAACATTGACCCAGCTATTTCAGGTTCAGTGATTCTGACAACAGTAACCGACGTTGTGGGTTTTGTTGTGTTCTTAGGTTTGGGTTCGTTTATTTTATTGAGTTAATGATGACTATGGATATTTTAATTTGGATTGGTATCGGTTTGTGTTTGTGCCAATCGGCGGCTTTTTCAGGGTTAAACTTAGCCTATTTTAGTTTGAGCCGCCTTCAGTTAGAAGTGGAAGCAAAACGCGGAAACGAGAACGCAAAGATCATTTTAGGCATGCGTGAAGACTCTAATTTTTTATTGTCGACCATTTTGTGGGGTAACGTGTCTATTAACGTTTTGCTTACATTGCTGTCGGACTCGGTATTAGTGGGCGTTTACTCGTTTTTATTCTCTACGGTGGCGATCACATTTTTTGGTGAAATATTTCCGCAGGCGTATTTTTCACGAAACGCATTAAAAGTCGCCTCATTTTTAACACCATTAATTAAACTATATCAGTTGGTGTTATTTCCTGTTGCAAAACCAACCGCCATTATTTTAGATGGCTGGTTAGGGCGCGAGGGCATTACGTATTTTCGTGAGAATGAGTTAAAAGGCATTATCGAAGCACATATTCATGCCGACGAAGCAGATGTAGAACACGTTGAAGGCATGGGTGCACTTAACTTTTTATCGGTACAAGATGTTTTGGTTTCCCATGAAGGGGAGGTGATTGACCCTAAAAGTATCGTGCAATGTGAATGTAAGCTGGACTTGCCAATTTTACCTGAGCAAGGCTCAGATAAATTTGATGAGTTTTTAAATAAAGTGCATGTTTCTGGCCATAAATGGGTGGTGTTAGTTAACGCTAAGCAAGAGCCATTACTGGTATTGGACGCGGATGGTTTTATTCGTTCAGCCCTATTAGATGAAACCCCAACAGACCCTTATGTGTTTGCTCATCGTCCGATCATTTTTCACGATGACAGCACCACATTAGGTACTGCAATGAAACGTCTTAAAATTGCACAACAAGTCAGTGCGGATAGTGATGATGTGTTGGACCAAGATGTGATTTTAGTATGGACAGAAAATGGCAGCCGAGTGATCACGGGTGCGGATATTTTAGGTCGACTATTAAAAGGTATTGCCACCATTCCAAGTGAAGCGGCTTAATTTTTACCATAGCTAATAAAAAAGGAGAGCATGTGCTCTCCTTTTTTGATGGTTAACGTTCGTCAGGCAATAAACTATCTTGTATGTTTTCGATGTGCTCGGCGATGGTTTCATCGTCTTCAGAAAAATACGCCACATGGAACATAGCTTCCCCTTCTTGCACCAACGGAATATTTTGTTTGCCAATGATAATGCCTGAGCGTGTGGCTTTCACATGATCCAGTACTCGGCCCATGGGGTTACCGATCTCAGCCATAATATCCCCTTTGGTAACTTGGTCGCCCAATCCCTTTAAATCGCGCACAATACCGCTAGAATTCGCTCGAATCCATGCGCTGTTGTTGGCGATATACGGCTCACGCATTTTACGTTTTTTGGATTTGCGCACCATGCCTAAATGGGAGAGCACCTTTAGCACGCCATCTAGCCCGGCTCGAATTGAAAATTCGTCAAAGCGTAATGCTTCGCCTGCTTCATATAACAAAATTTTAGTACCGGACTCCACCGCCGCTTGGCGTAACGAGCCGTCACGTAAATTTGAATTAAGCAGTACCGGTACCGAAAATGATTTAGCCATTTCTAAGGTTTCAGGGTCGCTTAAATCCGCTCGTACCTGTGGCAGGTTAGAGCGGTGAATGGCCCCTGTGTGTAAATCAATACCGTGGGTACAGTGTTTAACAATATCGTTTAAAAAACGATAAGCAACACGGCCCGCAAGGGAGCCTTTTTCAGAGCCAGGAAAGCTGCGATTTAAATCGCGGCGGTCAGGCAAGTAACGGGTTTGATCAAGCACGCCGTAGACGTTAACCATTGGTACTAAAATTAACGTTCCGGCGGTTAGCTTAAATCCTTTTTTCTGTATGAGACGGCGAATGATTTCAATGCCGTTTAGCTCATCACCATGCACTGCCGCCGAGACAAACATAGTTGGCCCGCTTCTTTTTGCCCGAATCACATGCACCGGCATGTGAATATCAGTGTCAGTGTATAAATTGGCAACCGGGATTTGAATCTCGCAGGTTTCTCCCGGTGCAATTTGAGTGTCGGCAATGGTTAGTATCGCCATAGATTAGCCCTTACCTTTGGTTTTAGTGCTGTGTGGTTTTGCGTTTTTCTCAATGTACTCAATGATCATAGATGCTACATCTTTTTTCGTAGCCGCTTCAATCCCCTCTAAACCAGGAGAAGAGTTAACTTCCATCACCACAGGACCATTTTTAGATTGTAAAATATCCACGCCACATACACCTAAGCCCATGGCTTTTGCTGCATTAATGGCCGTAGCACGTTCGTCTTTAGTGAGTTTGATCAGCTTAGCAGAACCACCACGGTGTAAGTTAGAACGGAACTCACCTTCAGCACCTTGACGTTTCATCGCTGCAACCACTTTACCGCCCACGACAAAACAACGGATGTCCGCACCGCCTGCTTCTTTAATGAATTCTTGTACTAAGATGTTGGCATTAAGCCCCATGAACGCTTCGATGATACTTTCAGCGGCTTTTTTAGTATCTGCTAATACCACACCAATGCCCTGCGTACCTTCAAGCAGTTTAATAACCACCGGAGCGCCACCGACATTTTTGATTAAATCGTCGGCTTTGTCTGCCTTGCTGGCAAACCCCGTACGAGGCAGGCCAATGCCTTTACGAGACAATAATTGTAATGAGCGCAATTTGTCACGTGAACGACTAATAGCTACGGATTCATTCACTGAAAAGGTACCTGTCATTTCAAACTGACGCACAACGGCAGTACCGTAAAAGGTAATAGATGCACCAATACGCGGAATAATCGCATCGTATGTTGGTAATTCTTTACCATGGTAACGAACCGCTGGGCGGCTTTTGGTGATGTCCATGTAACAGTGCAGAGTGTCAATGATGTCCACTTCGTGGCCCATGGCTTCGCCGGCTTCTTTCAAGCGTTTGGTTGAGTACAGGTTTTTACCACGGGATAAGATAGCAATTTTCATAATGACTCCTTTTAAATAACGTAACTGAAAAGAGTAGACGTCAGTGAAGTACAAATAGTCACAAATAAAACAAAAAAAGCCCGCTTTTATTCAAAAGCGGGCTTTTTTTGTGCGAAGGCGATAAGGGTTTATAAGATAAAACGACTTAGATCTTCGTCTTGGGCAATTTCTCCTAGGTGCTCATCAACAAACGGGCCATTAATTTGCAGTGGTTTTTCGCTGTATTGCGTGGCTAGGCTTTCGGCATCAAAGCTGACCTTTTCTAATAACCGCTCCATCATGGTGTGCAAGCGACGGGCACCAATGTTTTCTGTGGTTTCGTTTACCTTGAATGCGGTTTGTGCCAACTGCTCGATGCCGTCTTCAGTAAACTCAACATTTAAGCCCTCTGTGCCCAGTAACGCTTTATATTGTTCGGTTAATGAAGCGCTTGGTTCGGTCAAGATGCGTTTAAAATCATTCGGTGTTAGGGCTTGCAGCTCAACACGAATAGGCAAGCGACCTTGTAATTCAGGAATTAAATCCGAGGGCTTGCTTAAGTGAAACGCACCGGATGCAATAAATAAAATATGGTCGGTTTTTAACATGCCGTATTTGGTTGAAACAGTGCAGCCTTCAATCAGTGGCAATAAGTCACGCTGAACCCCTTCACGACTCACATCGCCGCCACCGGCTTCTTGGCGTTTAGCGACTTTATCGATCTCATCGATGAATACGATGCCGTTTTGTTCAACCGCTTCAACCGCTTTGGCTTTTAGGTCGTCCATGTTAATCAGGTTGTGGGCTTCTTCGTCTTGTATCACTTTTAGCGCGTCTTTAACTTTCATTTTGCGCTTATTGCTTTTGCCTTGGCCAAGGTTGCTAAACATGTTTTGGATTTGGCTGGTCATATCTTCCATGCCAGGAGGTGCCATGATCTCAACACCCACTTGTGGTGCCGATACGTCAATCTCAATTTCTTTGTCGTCCATATCGCCGTTTAACACTTTTTTGCGAAACAGAACGCGAGTGGCGCTGTCTTCTGGTTTGTCGGCTTGGCTTTCAGAATCATTTCGGGCAGGGGTGAGTAATACATCTAATACACGTTCAACCGCAGCACTTTTTGCGCGCTCTTCACCGGCTTCCATTTCTTGCTCACGCAGCATTTTAAAGCCGGTTTCTACAAGGTCACGGATAATGGTCTCAACATCACGACCCACATAACCGACCTCGGTGAATTTGGTGGCTTCTACTTTAATGAACGGCGCGTTAGAAAGTTTAGCTAGGCGGCGCGCGATTTCAGTTTTACCCACACCAGTCGGTCCAATCATTAGGATATTTTTTGGGGTGATTTCGTTGCGCATTTCTTGTGGCAACTGCATACGGCGCCAGCGGTTACGCAAAGCAATGGCGACACTGCGTTTGGCTTCACTTTGGCCGATGATATGACGGTCTAACTCTTTTACGATTTGACCTGGGGTCAATGATTTTTCAATTTGCATATGTGACATCTTTTTCTCTTAACTTAAAACCAAAATAAAAAACGCTAACAATTATTTTTCGATTTTAAGGCTTTCAATGGTGAAATTGTGGTTAGTGAAGACACAAATATCGCCGGCTATGGTTAAGCCTTTTTTAACGATTTCATGTGCGGATAATTCGGTGTTTTCAAATAAAGCTTTGGCTGCAGCCAGTGCGTAATTGCCACCACTGCCCACGGATATGACGCCATTTTCTGGCTCAAGCACATCACCGTTACCCGTAATAGTGAGGGTGGCGGTTTCATCGGCCACAATTAGAATGGCTTCAAGCTTACGTAACGCGCGATCACTTCGCCACTCTTTGGCCAGCTCAACGGCCGCACGAGTAAGGTGGCCGGAGTGTTTTTGTAAGTGCGCTTCGAATTTTTCAAACAGGGTAAAGGCATCCGCGGTGGCACCTGCAAAGCCTGCAATGACCTTGTCGTTATATAAGCGGCGAACCTTACGGGCATTACCTTTCATAACGGTATTGCCTAAGCTTACTTGGCCATCGCCGCCCATTACTACTTCGTCGTCGCGTCGCACACTCAATATGGTTGTCATAGTTCGGTATCTATATCTGTATCAATGAATTTGCACAATCCTACGTTATGGGGGTGGTTTGGTTAACTTCAAGTAATAAACACCGGATTAGTGCACATTATTCGCCAAGCTGGGCTAACCTCATAGAATATTAAAATTAGCGGCCCTGAAGTATGAATGCTCACAGGCCATGTTTAAAGGGGCTACTGGCTTGGCTTTATATTAATGTCCATATTACGAACAAATTCTTAAGGGGTCGTTGAGCAGTGATATAGTGGCCAGTGCGATCTTAAGGAAAGAATGAAAGAAGTGTTTTCATGGATGTTAGCAGAAAAATAATAAGAACATTTTCAGGTCATCAGCTCTCGTATTTTGATTTGTCGCAAGTGACTCCCTGTTTAGACATGGTGGCGACCCCTTTAGCCGGTGATGGTCAGGTTGAGATGGCGATCGTTGATTTTGGCCCCATGATGCTAATCAAACGTCGCAATACTGAAGCCGCAGTCGAGCAGTATCAGTTTCCAGCGCACATGATGGCGATTCAGCTTCCTTTTGCTGAGCGTGACAATATTTCCAGTTTTCAAAACGTGTTAGGTGGCATTAGTCACAGCCCGTTTTTATCCGCAGGCGCCAGTGTGCGCTGGATTATTCCTGCCAATACTTGGATGTATCAGTTGCACATAGATAGTCGTTGGCTCACAACTGTGCTCGGTCAAGATGCCATGAACGATTATGTGGAGCTGACCTGTGCCGCAAGCCGTAAGGCTTATGATTGGCAGGCGCTATTTAAAGTGGGTTTGGCCTGTGAAAGAGCTGGAAATAGGTTTTGCAAAGAAGGCGCAAGATGAGCAGGTTAATACAGCTGAGCTTGAACGAATTGCCCGTGATATTTTAATGCCGTGCATTTTTTCGGATGTGGGTGAAAACAAGTGCACCACTCGGCAAAAGATTTTAGGTCGTGCGTTAGACTTTATCCATCATCACTCTATTGAATCGATTTCTTTAAAACAGCTTGCCCAAGCTGCGTCGACGTCTGTGCGTAATGTTCAAATCGTTTTTAAACAAGAACTCGGGGTGACACCTATTGCGTATATTCAGCAATTTCGGTTGCATCGTTTTCGTCATCGTTTGAGTTACGCTAAAAGTGTAACTGAAGCGGCTTATGCATCAGGCTTTAAACATTTGGGAAGATTAACGGAGCGTTATGCCGGTGTATTTAATAACACGCCCTCGGTGCATTTAACAAAAGGCTCCATGGTGCAATTAAATGTTGGCGATTTATTTGAGATGAATTTAGGCGAGGTCTAGCTGGTTTTTATGGCTTGTAAAATTCGCTCAGTACTTAAATATAAGCCGTACTGCAATTGAATTAACTGGCTTAATCTTTTTTGATGCTCACTTAATGAGTCCACTAATAATTGCTGTCGTTTGTTCGCTGGGATCTCTTCCGCTGGGGTAATCAACGGCATGATAGCCTCATTAAAGTTTTGATACATGTGGCTGGCTTGTTGCACAACTTGATTGTGATTCATTTCTAAGTCTTGATGTATTTGTAAGTTGTCGGCTTGTCGTTGATGGTTTGCTGACAGCTTGGTGTTTAGAAATGATTGCAGTGCCACTTCTAAACATAGACTTTCTATGTGGGTCATCCACAGCAGCCAAATATCTTTATGGTTTTCCAGTTGCTGAGAATTTGCTTGGTGTTTTGAGAGATACAATTGAACAAATTGCATTTTAAAAATAATCGCGTGCTCCAGCTCTACCACTTTTATTGATCGAATATGTGCCCCTTTTTGTGGTTTTTCACCGCTGAACGTGGCGTGTTTTCCAGCATGAAAATGTTCAATGGTAATTCGGTCGCATACCTCTAAGCGGTAGTAACCATCTAAACGCAGTTGCAACATAATATTGCTGATGATCTCGCATACATCTTGAGTATTACGGCACAGCATGATGTGGTGGCAACTTTTTAATAGAGTATTGAGCCAGTTGTCCTGCTGGGTGTCATGCCAGTTGTAGATGTGGTGATAAAAGGTCGCAGGCAAAGACATGTTTGGCCTTTTATAAAATGAGAATTGTTTACATTATAGCTAAGTGTTGTACATAAACTATCCAATTTGCGCTGAAATAGTGCAAATACTCAAAAATGGCGACCTATGCCCAATGCTAGGCGCTGAGTTCTACGATCACGGGTTAAGGGGCTGTCAGCAAACTCATCTCCATGCTGGTAGTAGCGCCAAACGGCCACGGCTGACCAATCGTCATTGATGTCGTAAACAGCTAATAACTCCACCTCTTGGGTGAGCTCGGCTTTAGGTTGATAGGAGTCCGTGCCCACGTAATACTCCATGAGCGCTTCGCTTTGAAATTGAGCGGCCACAGTGGCGATGATGCGTAAGTCATCAAAATTAAAGCGCTTATACACCGCCG
Organism: Bermanella sp. WJH001; assembly: GCF_030070105.1. Lineage (NCBI taxonomy): Bacteria > Pseudomonadati > Pseudomonadota > Gammaproteobacteria > Oceanospirillales > Oceanospirillaceae > Bermanella > Bermanella sp. WJH001. The sequence continues at coordinate 998,320 of NZ_JASJOO010000003.1, forward strand.
CTTCATATTCTTGAGCTTTATGCTTGCCACTAATATCTTGTAAAACACTGAACTGGGAAACAAAACCATGGCCAAGAGGCAAAGATAATTGCGGCCCTAGTTCGATGCTTCGATCACGGTCTTGATCGGTAAGGTCGGTTTGACTGGCGTCTAAATACTGGTGTGTGCGTAATTGTCCAAGGGCGGATAGGGTGCCAAACCCAAAACGTTTAAGGGGTAAACCTGCTCTATTGCCTTCGATGAATACATCTCCCAAACGACCAAATACTAATAAACCTGGTTGGGTTTGTGCGTTTATTTGTTTATAAGGTAAATCGTCATAAGAGACGGCCCCTGCAATTAGGCCGTTAAACGAAGGCCATTGCCAATCATTGTCATCAGCAAATGTTTGGGCGCTTAAGGTGAGTAATAACAAAAAGGGAAGGGTAAGAGTAGAGTGTGCTTTCATGTTAAGCCCTTAAACCAAAGAGTAAGGTTTAGGGGCTTAAATGATTAAAAGGTTCCGCTTAACCTTTTGGTGTCACCGGCTGTTGAATCTCAACACTCTGAATGCCCATGTTAATGAGCTGATCTTGTGCTTTGTTCATTTGTGAGCGGTTAGCAAATGGGCCGGTGAAAACACGAAGCCAAGTCTTACCATTCACATCGGCACTTTCAATTTGGGTGTTAAAGCCATTGAGAATGAGCTGCGCTTTTAAGCGGTCGGCCCGTTCTTGGCTAGTGAAGGAGCCCGCTTTAAGGCGATACTCAATCTTGTTGCCGTCTTTGTCGGTGCCTTTTGGCGTCGATTTATACTCGGGGACTTCTTCTACTGTGATTTGTTTGTTTTCGAGTATTTCGAAAAACTCATAGTTATCCACAGCCTTGTTGATGGTCTCAGAGCTGGGCAGCTGCTCTTTTATGGCTTTTTGTACCTGCTCATTTAAGCCTTGTTTGGCTTGGTTGCTCAGGTTGTTTTTGGCGGCTTTTGCGTCCTGCAAAATATCGTCAGTGATTTTATCAATATCATCACCGGCGGGAACCGTGGTGAGATACAACAAAAAAACGGCGAAACTAAGCGCCACCAAAGGCGTGAATATCCATACCCAACGCGGTGCACCTGATGCCATGTTACATCTCCTGCGGAGCACTGATGCCCAATAGATCTAAGCCATTCACAATCACTTGGCGAACCGCCTGAGTAAGTGTGATGCGGGCGTCACGTAAATCTGCATCGTCCACAATTGTTTTGTGGGCGTTGTAATAACCATGAAACTCACTGGCTAGTTCGTGCAGATAGTTGGCAATCATATGAGGCGCACTGGCGGTGCCGGCCGCTTTCACAATTTCAGGGAAGCGTGCCAATTTGTTTGCGAGTAACTTCTCTTGGTCTTCTGTTAGACGCTCTAATTTTGCAAGGCCGTTGGCTTGATCCCATACAAGGTTGTCAGAGCCAAGTTTGCGTAAGATGCTGCAAATACGCGCATGGGCATATTGAATGTAATACACAGGGTTGTCGTTTGACTGGCTTAAGGCCAAATCAATATCAAACGTTAACTGTGAGCTTGGGGCACGGGCCGCTAAGAAATAACGGGTGGCGTCTAAGCCCACTTGGTCAATCAAATCACGTAGTGTCACGTAGCTGCCAGCACGCTTAGAAATTTTCACTTCTTCGCCACCTTTCATCACCGTGACCATTTGGTGAAGTACATAATCAGGCCAGCCTTCAGGGATGTCCATTTTTAACGCTTGTAGCCCAGCGCGAACGCGGGTGATAGTGGAGTGATGGTCGGCACCTTGTTCGTTCACAACACGCGTGAAACCACGCTGCCATTTGGCTAGGTGATAGGCTACGTCCGGTACAAAATAGGTGTAGCCGCCGTCGGTTTTACGCATCACACGGTCTTTGTCGTCGCCGAATTCAGTGGTTTTTAACCAAAGGGCGCCGCCGTCTTCGTAGGTGTAACCGTTTTTAATTAAAGTTTGTACTGCCTCTTCTACCTTGCCTTCGCTGTATAGCGAGCTTTCTAAGAAGTACACATCAAAGTCCACTTCGAAGGCTTTAAGGTCTAAATCTTGTTCGCGACGTAAGTAAGCCACTGCAAAGTGACGGATGCCGTCTAGGTCGTCGGCGTCTTTGGTGCCGGTAAAACTTTGATCGGCAGACTCAACCGTGTCGCCTTTCATAAAGCTTTCAGCTAGCTCAATAATGTAGTGACCTTGGTAGCCGTTTTCTGGCCAGCTGTCATCACCTGGGCCAAAGCCTTTACAACGTGCTTGGACAGATAGGGCAAGGTTATCAATTTGAGCACCGGCATCGTTGTAATAAAACTCACGGGTGGTGTCCCAGCCATTGGCAATTAATAAACGGCTAATACAATCACCTACCGCCGCGCCACGACCGTGACCCACGTGCAGAGGGCCCGTTGGGTTGGCAGATACAAACTCAACTTGTACTTTTTGGCCTTTACCTGAATCGTTATGACCAAACTTTTCAGCTTGGTTGAAGATGGTGTCTACGATCGAAAAACTAGCCGCTTCGGTCACAAAGAAGTTAATGAAGCCTGGGCCGGCAATCTCAGCTTTGTTTAAGATTGGGCTAACAGGCAGAGCATTAATGATCTCTTGCGCCCAGTCACGTGGTTTCATGCCGGCTAGTTTAGCGCTGGCCATGGCAATGTTAGAGGCATAATCACCGTGGGCTTTGTCTTTGGTGTTTTCGATCATCACCTTAGGTGAGGCATCGGCCGGCAACTTACCAGCCGCTTTTAAGGCTTCAAGGGTTTGCTCAATTAAACTGACTAGCTCTTGTTTCATGGTGACCTTACAAATCGGGGGTTAGGAGAACCTAACAGAATATGCACAAAAATTGCGCGCATTATCCCAGTTTGGCCCTGATTTTTCCACATAAGAGTTGCCCCATTTCCCATAAGAGCAGGGCATTGGGTAAAGATCTTTACTTGTATATATGAAATTTCATATATATGATTCGGCGTATGTTTATTTGGTGCTGATTATGACCCCGCTTTCTTTGTTTAAATGCCTTGGGGATGAAACCCGTTTGTTAATTATGGTGCTCATCCAAAATCAAGGGGAATTATGTGTGGGGGAGCTGGTGGATGTGTTGGCCCTTAGTCAGCCAAAAGTGAGCCGTCACCTTGCTAGTTTGCGCGAATGTAAATTGCTAGATGTGCGTAAATCGGGTCAGTGGGTGTTTTATCGGGTGCATGATGAGCTCCCCAGTTGGGCTAACGAAATCGTATGCCAAACGGTTTCCGCCAGTGATGAAACGCTAGCCGCTCTGGTACAACGCTTACAGTTGGTTGATGAACCTAATCGTAAGACGGCGTGCTGCTAGTAAATATTTCTGCAACACAAACACACTATTTTTATAGGGTTTGTGTCATGGGCGAAAGCCTGATTAGTTAGAAATATTAGAGGCGCATTGCGCACACCATATGAAAATTTTATTTGTATGCTCAAAAAATCATTGCTCAAGTATTTTGTCAGAGGCCATCGCCAATTACGCCGATGATCCAAGATTACAAGCAGCCAGTGTGGCAAGTCACACATGTGGTGATGTTCATCCGTTATCACTGCAATACTTAGCAGAAACAGGTATTCCAATTAATGGTTTAAAAAGCCAAAGTTGGGAAGCGCTTAAAAATTTTGACCCAGATGTGGTGGTCACAGTAGGCGACCCGGTAGCAAATGAAAGTTATCCGGATTGGCTTGCTAACAGCGTTAAGTTGCATTGGGGTTTGGCCGACCCGTCTAGTAAACAAGGCTCAAAGATGCAAATTAAGGCGGCGTTATTATTTTGTTTGAACGAGATTATTTGCCGCACCCATCAGATTTTAGAATTAGATTTAGACAACTTATCCCGTGATGCCCTTAAAAGTGAATTAATGAAGCTGGGGGCACAAGGGTAAAAAAACCTTAAGAGGGCTTCGTGCACGTTCAATGAAAATATTATTTATTTGTACCCATAATCGCTGTCGCAGTATTTTATCCGAAGCCATTGCAAACGATGCCAAGGATCCTCGCTTACAAGCGGCAAGTGCCGGCAGTCAGCCAGTGGGTGAGGTGCACCCTCTTTCAATTAAATATTTACAAGAACAAGGCATATCAACCGATGGTTTAGAAAGCCAAAGCTGGGATGAGCTAGAAGATTTCAACGCTGATGTGGTGGTGACTGTTTGTGACAGCGCAGCCGGTGAAGCTTGCCCTGTGTGGTTTGGTAAAAGCATTAAATTACATTGGGGCCTAGAAGACCCGTCAAAAGTGCAGGGCAGTGATGAGCAAATCAAAGCGGCCTTTCTTACCTGTATGAATGAAATCAAATATCGCATTACAAAAATTCTACAACTTGATTTAGATAACCTAAGCGGTGACGCCTTAAAAGCAGAGCTAGTTAAGCTAGGTGCGAAGGGTTAGTTCTATTTTATCTGTAATATGTGGGAGGGCGCTTGCGCGCGATAAAGTAAATAAACAATTTATCGCGCGCAAGCGCCCTCCCACAGAACATGTATAAATAATTAAGTCGTAGGATGGGTTAGATGTGAGTGCAACGAACATCGTAAACCATCCATTTATACCATGGGTTACGCCCTCGCTTAGGCTCGGTGCTAACCCATCCTACACATTGATGTTAAAGAGAAAAGTATGGGTATTTTTGAGCGTTTTCTATCGGTTTGGGTTGGCCTTGGTATTGTGGCTGGCGTAATTTTGGGCAGCATCATGCCTGGTGTATTTGAAGTGATTGCATCGTGGGAATACGCCCACGTCAATATTTTAATCGCCGTTTTAATTTGGTTGATGGTTTACCCAATGATGGTGCAAGTGGATTTTTCATCCATTAAAGATGTGGGTAAAAAACCAAAAGGTTTAATTTTAACACTGGTGATTAACTGGTTAATTAAACCCTTTACTATGGCTGCATTGGGTTGGTTATTCTTTAAAGTATTTTTTGCCGACATGGTGGATGCACAAACCGCCAACGAATACATCGCCGGTATGATTTTATTAGGTGTGGCCCCGTGTACCGCCATGGTATTTGTTTGGTCTCAGTTAACAAAAGGCGACCCTAACTACACGTTAGTTCAGGTGAGTGTAAACGATGTGATCATGGTGTTTGCGTTTGCGCCGATCACCGCATTTTTATTAGGCATGACCGACATCACCGTGCCTTGGGAAACCTTAATATTATCGGTTGTTTTGTATGTATTGTTGCCATTAGTGGCCGGCGCCATTACTCGCAAAAAATTAGACAAACGTGATGATCATACAAAACTGAATCACTTTTTAGCCACTGTGAAACCGTGGTCAATTGTGGGTTTAATTTCAACCGTGGTGTTGCTGTTTGGTTTTCAAGCGCAAACCATTTTAGATAAACCAGAAGCCATTGTAATGATTGCCATACCGTTGATCATTCAAACCTATGGTATTTTCTTTATTGCTTATGCGTTGGCCAAATATTTAAAACTATCCCACAACATTGCCGCCCCTGCGTGCATGATTGGCACCAGTAACTTTTTTGAGCTGGCGGTTGCGGTGGCCATTAGTTTGTTTGGTTTACACTCAGGTGCGGCTCTTGCCACAGTGGTTGGGGTATTGGTTGAAGTGCCGGTGATGTTGAGTCTGGTTTGGTTTGCCAACCGCACTCGCCATTGGTTCTAGAGGCTAGCTACGTAGCCAATACGGCGTTAAAAAGATTCGAAATATTGTCACTTATAAAAGCATAAGCTCCGCAATTTCGAATCTTTTTGCCTTGTCTTGACGTCCTCGCTCACGCTTCTAGGTGTTTTGAAGCTAACTCGGCTTAGGCATCCTGCGTTACTTCTATTTTGAGATACCGGTAGGAGTCGAGCCCCTGCTCGCGAAACGAGCCATTTTGATTCTGGCGGTTTGCTTATGTGGTGAGAGAGCTCATTTATAGCGCTGACCATACAAGGCTAAGCCTCATCAAGGGGTTGGCATCGCGAGCAAGTTCGCTCTTGCATTAGTATTCGATCTAAATACCAGATTGAGCGAATTCAGTGCTATAATCCCTCTATTACTACCCATCTTGTCTGACACTGCGTCACTTGGAACCCCATGAAAAAGACCTTTACCCTAGTCCACCCTAAAAAGAAGCCTGCCCGCGTGGTAGACGCCATCAAATCTGAGGTGAAAAAGTACATCAAGCGTGAACGTAACAAGCAATTACCAAAAGACAGTAATTATTGGGCGTTTGATTGTAAGTTTGGTTTGACCGAGCAAGATGCACAGGCGGTTCACCAAAACACCATCAGCAAAAAAATTGATGGTGCGGTGGCGGCTGGCCATGACTCATTTTATATTGAGATCATTGCCCGTGCGGATTTTCGTGCGCGTAAAATTGAAGATTAATAAACGTTAAATGAGTAGGGTGGGTTAGTTGTGAGAGAAACGAACAACCTAACCCACCATGTGTTTGATGGGTTCACTCGTTCCTCGTTAACCCATGCTACTGATATCGTCATCGTTAAAACAAAAAAGAGCGCTTAGCGCTCTTTTTTTATGCCAGCATTACTTAATCAACCTGCGGTTACACCGCCGTCAATTACAAGATTTTGCCCCGTCATAAAGCTTGAGGCATCGCTGGCAAGAAAGATCGCAGCACCAACTAACTCTTCTGGTTTAGCCATGCGTTTCATGGGGATCTTGTTGATCTCATTTTCAAAAATGGTTTTGTTGTTTTTTAGATCCGTCAGCATGTCGGTATCAATGAGACCTGGGCAAAGGGCATTCACTCTGAAATTATAAGGCGCCCATTCAATGGCCAATGATTTAGTCAACATAGAAACAGCCGCTTTACTGGCAGAATAAATAGATGATACATCGCCACCCACCACGCCCATAATCGAAGACATATTCACAATGTTGCCACCAAGTTTACGGTGGGTTTTGTGATATGCCTGACAGCAGCGCATGACCGAAATTAAATTAATGTCCATCACTTCTGTCATGCGCTCGTCATCTAACCAAGATGCCATGGTGTGATCGGCAATGCCCGCATTGTTAATTAAGCAGTGGACTTTTTTACGTTTGCGCACAATACCATTAAATAAATTATTCATGGCCTCACGATCGCGCACATCAATGGCGTGACCTTCAATGCCATGCTCTTCGTGCATCCATTCAACCGACTCAGGTTTTCTGCCGGTGCCAATGACATAGGCTCCTGCATCACGTAGGCCCAATGCTATGGCTTTACCAATGCCACGACTGGCACCGGTAATCACCACAATTTTGTTATCCATACAAAGAGGGTTCTGATACACAATAAATTCCTTTTATCTTGGTGTTGTTTTTATTAACAACCATACTAAACAGGGTTTTTATGGATCACCAGTATTAATCATTGTTTTTGCAGATATGTGAACGGGTTTGCTTAAACTGAAAGAGTCGCGCCCTGCGCGCGAAATTAGAGACTTTGATATTTTAAGTTTGTTTAGATGGCGAGTGATTTAAATTGGAGTGTTCGCCACAATGGATATGTTGATAATCAATGCTTTTGCTATCGCGCGCAGGGCACGACTCCTACAGGTGTGTTGGTAATGGTAGATGGTTCTGGTGTTTGAGTTCTTTATTTTTGAATGAGAAGAAGTTGATTTTTAGATAACAGATTGAATAATTAAATTTGTAAGAGTCGCGCCCTGCGCGCGAAATCAGAGACTTAGATATTTCAAATTTTTTAGATGGTGAGATATCTAATTTAGATTGCGCACCACAATAGGTATGTGACTAATCAATGCTTTTGGTATCGCGCGCAGGGCACGACTCCTACAGGTATGTTGGTAATAGTAGATGGCTCAGGTGTTTGAGTTCTTTATTTTTGAATAAGAAGAAGTTGATTTTTAGATAACAGATTGAATAATTAAATTTGTAAGAGTCGCGCCCCTGCGCGCGAAATCAGAGACTTAGATATTTGAAGTTTGTTTAGATGGCGAGTGATTTAAATTGGATATATCACCACATTGGATATGCGGATTATCAATGCTTTTGGTATCGCGCGCAGGGCACGACTCCTACAGGTATGTTGGTAATAGTAGGTGGCTCAGGTGTTTGAGTTCTTTATTTTTGAATAAGAAGCAAAAGTTGATTTTTAGTAAGGGATTGAATAAATTAAATTTGTAAGAGTCGCGCCCCTGTGCGCGAAATCAGAGGCTTAGATATTTCAGATTTTTTAGATGGCGCACCACAATAGCTATGTGACTAATCAATGCTTTTGGTATCGCGCGCAGGGCACGACTCCTACACGTATGTTGGTAATAGTAGATGGCTCAGGTGTTTGAGTTCTTTATTTTTGAATAAGAAGAAGTTGATTTTTAGATAACAGATTGAATAATTAAATTTGTAAGAGTCGCGCCCCTGCGCGCGAATTCAGTGACTTAGATATTTCAAATTTCTAGATGGTGATATATCTAATTTAGATTGCGCACCACAATAGGTATGTGACTAATCAATGCTTTTGGTATCGCGAGCAAGCTCGACTCCTACAGAGGTTTTCTATTACTTAAAGGTTATCCGTTGGGTCCACATCCAAGCTCCATCTCACCTTATTAAACCCCTTTATCTCATACACCCCATTGATCACCAGTTTAATAAAGTGATGCAGCAACTTACGATTGGGGCTGTTGATCCATAACTGGCTTCTAAAGCGTCCTGCGCGTAATTCCATTGGGGAAGGCAGCGGCCCTAAAAAGCTAATGCCAGAAAGCTGGTTATTTTTTTGATGCCAGTTAAATAACTCACGCACGCGATATAAAAACTGTTCGGCTTCTTTGGGGTTAGGGCTATCCGCACGTACAAGTGCTTGAAAACCATAAGGTGGCAAATGTTGTTGCTTGCGTTCATCTAATAACGCCAAGCTTAATGCGTGGTAATTTTCTTCGGTTAATAAATGCAGTAGTGGGTGATCGGCAAATTCGGTTTGCAAATATGCGCGCCCTTGATCTTTTTCACGACCCGCACGCCCTGATACTTGTAAAACAAGTTGTGCGGTTTTTTCCATGGCGCGAAAGTCAGCGCTGAAAAATCCACTGTCAATGTTCACCATAATCACTAAGGTCACTTTTGGAAAGTGATGGCCTTTGGCTAACATTTGTGTGCCAATTAAAATACACGGTTCACCTTTATGCACCGGCTCAAGTAGTGCTTCCATGGAATCTTTTTTTGATGTGCTGTCACGATCAATTCGAATCACAGGTACGTGATTAAACTGCGCACTTAAGTGGCTTTCTAAGCGCTCAGTGCCCACACCCATGGGGTGAATTTGATTGCTTAAACATTCTGGGCATTGCCGTGGCAGGGCACTTTTATTATCACAATGGTGGCAATGCAAGTGAGGCGGCTTTTGATGCAGGGTCATTTTTGCATCGCAGCGTTTACATTCGGCAATCCAGCCACAATCTGGGCAATATAAAGTAGGCGCAAATCCGCGGCGGTTTATAAATACCAATACCTGTTGTTGTTTATCTAATGTGCTTTGAATTTCTGTGAGTAATTCATCGGCAAGGCCGTGATTCACCGCGCGCTTTTTCATATTAAAAATATGCAGCTTGGCGTCAGTGGCGTTGCCAGCGCGTTCGCGTAAAAGCAGATGTTGGTATTTGTTGCCTAATGCGTTTTGCAGGCTGTCTAAACTTGGGGTGGCACTGCCAAGCACAATAGGAATATCTAACAGTTTGGCACGCATGACAGCCACATCGCGGCCATGGTAACGAATGCCGTCTTGCTGTTTAAAGCTGGCGTCGTGCTCTTCATCAATGATGACCATGGCAAGGTTTGGTGCTGGGGTGAATACTGCACTGCGCGTACCGATGATGATTTGCGCACGATCACTTTTTGTGTGGCTGGCGGCCATGATCCAAGCGTCTAAACGCTCGCGGTCATTAAGTGCGCTGTGCAGCAATAAAATATCGGCATCAAAACGCTGGGCAAAACGCTGGATCATTTGTGGGGTCAGGCCAATTTCAGGTACCAAGATTAAAACTTGTCTGCCTGCTTTTATATGTGGCGCAATACTTTGTAGATAAACCTCAGTTTTACCTGAGCCGGTAACCCCATCTAATAAGTAGGGCTGAAAGCTGTGCTGGTTTGAAATTGCGGTTACAGCCGATTGCTGTTCATCATTTAATGTCAGGTGAGTCTGAATCGCTTGGCCATTGATGGCATCAAAGCTGGGTTTTTGATGCTCAGTAATGAGGCCTTTATCTTTGAGCCCATTAATAATGGCGGAGGTAAAACCGGCTGCGGTTAAGTCTTTGTGCCAGGTTTCGCCGTGTTGTTGTAAGTGCTCAACTAAGGCCAATTGTCTGGGTGCACGTTTGAGTGCATCTAATGATTCTGTGGTTAAACTGCTGGCCAAGCGGTAAACCGCTTCGCAGCTTGGCGTAGCAGCTTGCCCTTTGCGTAACAATACAGGCAACACGGTATGTAGGCACTCACCTATGGGTTGGTGATAATATTGGTTGAGCCACAATGCGAGTTGGTAGATGTCTTTGCTGAGTAGAGGTTTGTGGTCGATACGGTTTTGTATAGGTTTAAGTTTGTGCCCTTCACTTTGGGGTTGGCTGCGAATATCCACAATAACGCCCACCAGTGTGCGTGGTCCAAACGGCACATTGACCCTAAGTCCAGTTTGGTACTGGCTCATGTCACAACCCGATTCTGGCAGGTAGTCGAAGCTGCGATTAAGTGGGGCAGGTATGGCTACACTTAAATAAAAAGGTGCCGTCATGGATTCTCTTACTATTATTAGATGACGATAAGGCCAGTGTATCACGGCGTGGGCCTTGTGATAGGCCTGTCAGATTAGAAAAAATCTAATGATGGCGGGCACTTATCTTCGTGGTAAAAAAGTACATGCAACTGGGTGGCGCTTTTGATAAGATGCGCGCTCCCTAGAGGTCTGTAATTAATCTAGTCCAGCGGTGCTTATTGAGGCTCAGCGCTTCCCACTCTAGGTACGGGAAGTGAAAGAGAATAAGTTGCGGCACAGGAAAACGAGGTCATTATGAGAGAAGGTATTCACCCTACTTACGAAACCCTAGAAGCAACTTGTTCTTGCGGTAACGTTGTAACCACTAAGTCTACCAAGACTGGCACTATGCACTTAGACGTATGTTCTCAGTGTCACCCATTCTACACTGGTAAGCAAAAGACTATGGATACAGGTGGTCGTATCGATCGCTTTAAGAAACGTTTCGGTGGTCGTGCTAAGTAATAGCACCGATATCCAAACGTGGAGATTTCGATCTCCTCCAAAAAAGGCGCTCATTGAGCGCCTTTTTTGTGTGTACTTGTTGGTGATTCAGATCAATATCCGCTTTATTTCCTAATAACTGATTAAATAACAAGCAGTTAAGTCTTGAATAAATGCTCTATGGGGTATGATCTGTTCAAAATTTGCGTAATAATACGCGACCCATCGCCTGACGCGAGCGGCCTGGTTGGCCCCAGGTTGGTGAAAACTAACTAACGGAATTTGTCAGAATGTCAGATTTTAAGCAAGATGCACTAGATTACCATCAGTTCCCTAAACCTGGGAAAATCAGCGTAGAGCTTTCTAAGCCTGCGGAAACTTCACGCGATCTTTCTTTAGCGTATAGCCCAGGTGTGGCAGAGCCAGTTAAAGCCATTGCAGAAGATCCAGAGAATGCATACAAGTACACTGCAAAAGGTAACCTAGTAGCGGTTATTTCTGACGGTACTGCGATTCTTGGCCTTGGTAACCTAGGTCCTTTAGCTTCTAAGCCAGTTATGGAAGGTAAGTCACTACTTTTCAAACGTTTCGCTGGTGTTGACTCAATTGATATTGAAGTTGAATCTGAAAGCCCACAAGCATTTATCGACACCGTTCGTCGCATTGCGAATACCTTTGGTGGTATTAACCTTGAAGACATCAAAGCACCTGAATGTTTTGAAATCGAACGTGTTCTTAAAGAACAGTGCAACATCCCAGTTTTCCATGATGATCAACACGGTACTGCCATCGTAACCGTTGCTGGTATGTTGAACGCCCTTGAAATTCAAGGCAAAAAAATCGAAGACGCTAGCATGGTTGTTCTAGGTGCTGGTGCGGCTGCGATTTCTTGTTCTAAATTACTTATCCTTGCGGGTATGAAGCCAGAAAATATTTACATGCTTGACCGTAAAGGTGTGATTCACTCTGGTCGTGACGATCTTAACCAATATAAAGCAATGTTTGCAGTAGATACTGACAAGCGTACATTAGAAGACGCAATGGACGGTGCTGACATCTTCCTTGGTCTTTCTGGTCCTGATCTATTAGCACCTGAGCTTCTAAAGAAAATGGCGCCAAACCCAATCGTATTTGCATGTTCTAACCCAGATCCTGAGATCAAACCTGAACTTGCCATGGCAACACGTGATGACCTAATCATGTCTACTGGTCGTTCTGATTACCCGAACCAAGTGAACAACGTTCTAGGTTTCCCATTCATCTTCCGTGGTGCATTAGACGTACGTTCTACTGCTATTAACGAAGAAATGAAACTAGCTGCGGCACACGCCATTGCTAACCTAGCCAAAGAGCCTGTGACTCAAGAAGTACTAACAGCTTATGGTGTGGATTCTATGGAATTCGGTAAAGACTACATCATCCCTAAAGCGACGGATTCTCGTCTTCTAGGGATCGTATCAAACGCAGTAGCGCAAGCAGCGGTTGATACAGGTGTGGCATCGTTGCCTATGCCTGCTAACTACCCACTTAAGTCTATCGCTGATATTTAATCGCCAGATGAGTGTGGTAGCGTAATCTTTTAAAAGGTTACGAACCAAAAACCCAAGTCATGAAAATGATTTGGGTTTTTTTATGGCTGGAGAAACGTGCATATCACTACAGGGCATCAAAGCCGTCTCTGAAATTGACCCATAGTTTAAAACAACGTATAACAGCGCCACATGTTATTTGGTGCCTAGCACCATCAGGGAATACGGTGAGTATGCTTAAGTGCATGACAAATCCGTAACTGTACCCGCAACTGTAAGGGTTTTGTTAAACCTAAGTCAGATACCTGAAATAACACTGTATTGAACCGGGCGGGATTACCTGGCAATGATCTTTTCACTCGCAATGTGTTTGCGGGTTTTTCTGATCTGCCTGTTATTCTCGGTTTAGAGTTCACCTTTAGGTGATGGAGCCGTGATGTTACGTAAATTATTTTTTGTTTTTATTGGTTTGTTATTAACAAGCACAATGTCTTTTGCAAATACGCAATTAACTTTAATTGTGTCTAATGGTCATGGGCCAACTCTAGCTTCGGCAATTGATGCCTTTCATGATGAATACCCTCAGATAACAATACAAGCGCGCACAGCACAACAAATTTTAGCGTTGTCGAATACCGAATTAAGCGAATTCATGGGCTTAATGCAATCATCCAGTTTTGTTGTGGGGGCGGGGTTGTTCGGTCCGGCTGCCAATGCGTTAGGCGCGCTAGCCCCTTCACGTAATCAAATCTATTTTAGTAGTGATCACCAATTGGTGGTTAAAAGCCAAGTGGCCCATACCCCGCTATTTAACAGTATTGAACATGTGGCTCAAGTGAGTGCCAGTCCGTTGGGCGAATTTAATCAGTGGTTGGCAGAACACATTCAAGCGCATCCAAATCAACGAGATTGGTTAAAGGCGCGTAGTTATTGGCAAGCAGGTGGGCGTGAAAATTTAATTCAATTATTAAAATGGATGGCACAGCAATCAGGTGAAAACATACCGGTGGCAGCTGCTCAAGCGCAGTCACCGTTACGTTGGATTGTTAAAGGTGAAATTCATGATGAATTTAAATCAGAGTTTATAAAACAAGATAAACATAAAACAGTTGTGATACTGGATAATAACTCTGGAGATCGTACCGCCGACAGGCAGGTATCAAAAAAATTATGCGAAAAAATTAAAACCTACCAGCAAGATTGTTTGGTTGCATTATCGTATTGGGGGCAAGCGGCAACAGATGCAGTGACTACGTTGCTGCCATATAAAGACTCACTGTCAGGCCTCATTATGCTGCAAGACTTTGTGGTTGGTGGTGGTGAAGGGCGTGAGCAAGTAAGTGCGCATTTTGCGAATTTGAATGTACCAGTGATAAAAGCGATAAAAAGTTTTGACCGTACTCAATTTGCACGCAATGTATCGATGGATGGAATTGCCGGTGAAAAAGTCTATTACCAAATTGCCATGCCCGAACTACAGGGGGTAACTCAGCCGTTAGTTGTGGCCACATTAGGGCCATCGCATATCCATACTTTGTCGGGCTTACAGCTGGATTCGTTAGCAATAGATGAACACAGTGTCGAGTTATTGGTTGAGCGATTAAACCGCTGGCACACTTTGCAAGTTAAATCGAATAAAGATAAAAAGCTCGCCATTGTTTATTACAATCACCCGCCAGGGCGTCATAATATAGGGGCCGATAATTTAGATGTGCCCGCATCGATTTGGCAAATATTACAACAATTGCAAACAGCAGGTTATGACCTTGGCACCTTGCCAAATGATCAAGCGGCGCTGTTAGATTTGATGCAAACACAGGGCGTTAATTTACCCAATAATCGTGATGCACTCATGGTGATGAAAGATAAAATTCACACCATGAGTCGAGATGACTATTCAAAATATTTCAAAACGTTACCGTCTGTTATTCAACAAGAAATGACACAAGGCCCCTTTGGTTATTTGCACATTACCTTGCAGCATGCGATAGAGCAGGGCGAAATATCATTCGCAACACAACGTCTTGAGCACAGCTTAGAAGAAGTACATCACTTGTTAGAAGGGATTAATCACCCCGCGCGCAAACGCGCATTAGCATTACTGACTGATTTAGAGCAGCAATATCATTTGGCATTTAAAGGGGATAAACATGCTTGGGTTGTTGCACAAAAATTGGTTGAAGCGATTGTGAAAACAGGCATTGAAGGCTTGCGTGGTTGGGGGCAGGTACCGGGTGATGTCATGGTTTTAGATGATGAATTGCTCATTCCCGGTTTGCAATTTGGTAATGTGTTTATTGGACCGCAACCACCACGTGGCTGGGAAATAGATGAAGAATTATTACATGCTAATTTAGCGTTTCCTCCTCCCCATCAATACTTAGCGTTTTATCATTATTTACGTGATCAGTTTCGTGCCGATGCCATTGTGCACCTGGGCCGTCATTCGACTTATGAGTTTTTGCCCAGACGTTCTGTGGGTGTGATGGAAGACGATTATTCCCGTGTGATTGCACAAGATATTCCTGGTATTTACCCTTACATAGTTGATGGAGTTGGTGAAGGTATCCAAGCTAAACGTAGAGGGCTTGCGGTTATGGTTGATCATTTAACACCGCCGCTAGCGAGCACACCTCTGTATGATGAGCTGCTGCAGCTACGCCAACTTATTGAAAGTTTTGAGGCCAATCACGACAGTAACCAAGCGGCACTTAAAACTAAGCTCGTGAAAAAAATTCGTGAAAAAGTTGATCACCTAGAGTTAAAGCAAGAGCTAGAGCAAGCCATGTCTGCGGAGTTGGCGGTGATGGGTATTGGGTTTGATGACGTAGACGACGATATGTTTGTGCATGAAGTGGGGCATTACTTAACGGACCTTCAAGAACGATTCATGCCGTTAGGTTTGCATATATTTGCCAAGCCTTGGGAGCCAAAAGCTATTGATATGATGTTGAGTTCCATGTCTCCAGAGAATCAGCAGCAAAAACAAGAATGGCAAGCGCAGCTCATCGCATCACCTAAAGCGGAACGTATTAGTTTGTTAAATGCTTTGCAAGGAGGGTTTGTTGCACCCGGTGCTGGTAATGATCCAATTCGTAGCGCTGACAGTTTGCCAACTGGACGAAATTTTTATGCGTTAGATAGTAGTTTAATTCCTAGCCCAACCGCATGGGAACTTGGTGAAAAAATGGCACAGGATGCGCGTAAACAAAATTCGCAAATACAAGATAAAAATGAAGCCGTCGTGTTATGGGCCTCGGATGTGGTACGTGATGAAGGGGTTATGATTGCGTTTGGGTTAGATATGTTGGGTGTAAAACCTGTCTGGAATAGTCGCGGCTTAGTAAAATCTTTGACGTTATTACCACTGGCTAATCAACGCGTGCGGCGTAATACCGTGTTTACCAGTTCTGGTTTGTTCCGTGATTTATATGCCAAACAAATGTGGCTAATTAATGATGCCGTATTAATCGCATTAAGTGCGGCAGGAAATACCATTATTGAAAAATACCCAGCCTTAACCCTAGCGTTATCCAGTGCATTGGCGCCACTTGAAACAATGACTATGGGCAACGAAACGCTTGAGCAAAACCAAGTGGCGTTTCACTGGGTGCAACAAGCGCAGGTGTTATTAGCCAATAATGTTGACGCCAAACAAGCAGGCACTATGGCAAGCTTGCGAGTGTTTGGTGCAAGTCCTGGCAGTTATGGTGCTGGTATTAATCGTTTAGTTGAACGCAGTGGCTCATGGCAAGCGCGCTCTGAACTGGCAAATGTGTATATGCGCCGTATGGGTAACGCTTATAGTGAAAAACTGTTTGGCCAGTCCATGCAGGATTTATTCAAACGTAATATTGCGAATATTGAAAATTCTTATTTAGGGCGTAGTAGTAATTTATACGGATTAAGTGATAACAATGATGCGTTTGATTATTTTGGTGGCTTGAGTTTAGCGATTGAAACCTTAACCGGACAGACACCAAACAATTATGTGTTGAATCACGCAGATCAAAATCGTGTCACCATGCAGCCTTTAAATGTCGCGTTAAAACAAGAATTGCGCGGCCGTTTTTTAAACCCAGAGTGGCTAAAAGGTTTGATGGCACATGAGTACGCCGGTGCACGTACCATGGGCAGTGAATTTTTAGAATACCTTTGGGGTTGGCAAGTAACTAATCCTGCCATTGTAGATGACTGGGTATGGCAAGAAATAAAAAGTGTTTACCTTGATGATCGATATGAATTGGGTTTAGATCGCTTTTTATTACAAGGCCATAACGTGCATGTAAAAAGTAATATGTTGGCCATTATGTTGGTGGCCATCCAAAAAGGATTTTGGCAAGCGGATGCCAAAACCAAACAGCAGCTTGCACAAGAATTTGTCAACATTGTTAATAAACACGGCTTACCAGGCAGCGGTCATACTCGCCCAGATCATCCTATGTTGCCTTGGTTAAAAGACGCATTAAGTGAAACGCAGTGGCAGCAACTCACACAATTAATAGAGCAGCCAAAAAAACAAAACAATGAATTGCATACCCTAACAGAAATTGAATTAACCGATGGGCAAGTACACCGTTCACAAAACAGCAAAAACACAAAACAGATAAACCAAGATAGTCAGCAAACGAATATCACCACACAGGTTGTTTGGTTTATTTTGTTGGCTTTTTTGATGGTGGTACTCGCTGGATTTGTGCGACAGCGCATGATGACGTTGAATAACATGAAGCAAAAGGCATAGTATGTTTGAAGGAATGGCGTTTGGTTTGATTCACCAGTTTGTAAATATTTTATTATTGCCTGTGATACTAGCACTGTTTTTTTGCTTAGCGGTTTTGTTATGGGAAGTAGGCGCTAGCTTGTCGGAAAAGTGGGGTGGTTTATTGCGCTTGCAGCAACAAGGTGAACAAGCGTTAAGTCATTACGCGACGATTCGCATTGATCGTGTGGATATGCTGACGCGCAGCGGCCCAATTTTAGGATTAATGGGCACACTTATTCCGCTCGGCCCAGGTTTAACCGCCATGAGCCAAGGGGATTTATCTCAATTATCCACTGCCATTAGCATTGCGTTTGATACTACGGTGATTGGTTTGTTAATCGGTTTAGGGGCGTTTGTATTAGGGCGGTTTCGTCGTCGCTGGTATGAGCAAGCACTTGATCAAGTGGGGGCGTAATGCACAACATTCACTCGGCTAAACCGCTACAGCAAAATGATGAAACGGTGTTTATTGAAACTAAAAAATCAAAGCGGCCGTGGGAGTCATCACGTTTTGATAGTCAAGACCAAGATCCATTAGCTGGGTTTGCCAATATCATGGATGTTATGTTGGTATTTGCCTTGGGTTTAATGGTGGCGCTGTTATCACAAAGTGATGATTTACAATCACATTTTAATGTTAAAAAAACGGTAGATATTCAGCAGGGGAAAGAACTACTAGAGATTCCCCCACACATTCAACAGCAACTCGACGGTGCGGACTCGGGTATGCAGTCATTGGGCACTGTGTATAAAGACCCAGAAACCGGCAAACTTATTTTAATAGGCCAATAATAGACTCATGCCTTTTTTAGTTGAAAGCACCTTAATTGTGATAGCGGCTCTTGTAATGGACTGTGTGCTGGGTGAAGTTAAACGTCATCATCCTTTAATTTTATTTGGCAATTTTGCTTTACGCTGTGAAGCGGTGTTTTACCCTAAAAAAGACACGGGCAATCAAACCATGTTGATGCGAGGGGCTTTGTGTTGGTGTGTTAGTGTACTCATACCGAGCGGTGTTTTATTCGCTGTTTATTTTATTTCCCCTAAATTTTTGCAAATACCTTTTACTGTGGTGGTGGTTTATTTTGCAATTGGTGCACGCAGTCTTGCTGAACATGGCCAAGCGGTTGCAGCAGGGTTAATGCATCAAGATATTGAAGATGCACAACAGCAATTAAGCAGGATTGTGAGCCGAGATACTCAAGACTTAAACGAAACACAAATAAGCAGTGCGACCGTTGAAACCATAACTGAAAATACGCACGATGCGGTCATCGCCCCTATATTTTGGTTTTTAGTGTTTGGTGTTGCCGGTGTGATTGTATTCCGTTTAGCCAATACACTGGATGCCATGTGGGGTTACAAAAATAAGCGTTATGAATATTTTGGGAAATTCAGTGCCCGCATAGATGATGTATTGGGTTGGCCTAGTGCTAGGCTTACGGTATTGCTGTTTGTGTGTGTCAGTGTTTTTAAAAGGCCAGTGAGTGGGCTTGGCCAGATTTATACATGGGCAAAACGATGGTATAGCCCAAATGCTGGGCCAGTGATGGCAGCAGGCGCTTATGTATTAAATGTGTGCCTAGGTGGGCCGGTCCCTTATCATGGTGTATTAAAATCACGCCCTTGGTTAGGTGATAGTGTGACCGCTCAACCACCTAGAGCTGAGCATATTAAACACGCCATTCATTTGATGTATCAAAGCACGTACGCTTTTGTCTTTATATTATTAATAGTAGGCGCCATACAATGGCTTTATTAGAAACACAAAATTTATGCTGGCAGGTAGCGGATAACATCATTGTGGATGATGTGAATTTTAGTATTCATAAAGGCCAGTTTGTGGGTTTGATTGGCCCTAATGGTGCGGGTAAATCCAGTTTGATGCGTTGTTTGTATCGAGTAAACAAACCAAGTACGGGACAGGTTTTATTTGAGCAACAAGATGTCTGGCAGTTATCAGCAAAAGAAAACGCAAAAAAAATGTCGGTGATTTTGCAAGAGCACAGTGATCACTTAGGGTTAACTGTTCGTGATGTGGTTTCACAAGGTTTAACTCCCCATAAAAGTTTGTTTCAGTGGGACGATGAACAAGATGCTAAAAACATACGGGCTGTTATGCAGCAAGTTGACATTGAAGCGTTAAAACATAAGCCATTTCAGTTGCTCTCTGGTGGTGAAAAACAACGGGTCATGTTGGCTCGTGCATTAGCACAAAATACTGAACTGGTTATCATGGACGAGCCCACCAATCATTTAGACGTGCATTATCAAACCGATATGATGGCCAAAGTAAAATCGTTAAATAAAACCATTTTGGCTTCGTTTCATGATTTGAATTTAGCCGCAGCGTTTTGTGATCATATTTTAGTGTTAGATAAAGGCAAGCTGGTGGCCAGTGGCGCCCCCTCACAAGTATTAACACAAACATTAATTAATGATGTATTTCGCACCCAAGCCATTGTGGATGCACACCCTGTTAATGGTCACCCTAGAATTACGTATCAATATCATGTTTAAAGTATTTAGTTATAGTGTCATTGCCGTGTTTATTTTATTGCTCAGCGCCGTTATGGCGGTGAGTTTTGGTGCGGCTAATATTTCAAGTGGTGATGTGTTATCTGTGTTGTTTAACCTAGTGGGGGCGGATACAGATGTTTCTGACATTAAACAGCGCATCATTCTTGAACTGCGTATTCCTCGTTTGATTCTTGCGTTTTTAACTGGCGCAGGTTTGTCATTAGCCGGTGCGGTTTTACAAACCGTGACACGTAATCCATTAGCAGACCCTTATTTATTTGGCATTGCATCCGGTGCATCGTTTGGTGCGGTGTTGGTAATTGCCTCCATAGGTGGTGGCGCTGGCTGGGCGGTTGGGCAAATGAGTATTACCACAGGTGCGTTTATTGGCGCGGCGCTTTCGGTATTAATTGTATTAAGTTTAGCTGGGCGTGGCGTGCAAATTGAGCGCATGTTATTAGCCGGTGTGGCAGCTTCGTTTATGTTTAGTGCGGGCACAAGCTTAGTATTGTATGCATCCGATCCTGAAGCCGCAGCTTCATTATTATTTTGGACGTTGGGCAGTTTTACTCGGGCCAACTGGGATAATTTATGGGTGCCAAGTGTGGTGATCATTAGTTGTTTGATTTTGTTTTTGGGGTATTCGCGGGCATTAAAAGCGGTCCTTGCAGGTGATGAAACGGCAAAAACCCTAGGGGTTAATGTCACACGTTTGCGTATGGGTATGTTGTTGTTAAGTTCGTTATTGACCGCAACCCTGGTTGCAAATACAGGTGGTATTGGCTTTGTGGGTTTGATGATTCCCCATATTGTTCGGCGTTTATTACAGTCTCACCAGCAATACGTGTTATTAGCCTGTGTGCTATTTGGTGGTGTGTTCATGGTCTGGGTAGATGTATTAGCGCGCTCTTTAGTGGCCAATAATGAATTGCCCATTGGTGTAATCACCGCAGCCATTGGTAGTGTGTTCTTTTTATTGGTACTGCGTAAACGTTCTTGGATTGATTCTTGAATATGAATACGCCACTACCGATACACCCGCTACATGGTGGGCAACTGGATGTTTACGCACACCACTATGCAATCCCAAAAAACCAATGGCTGGATTTAAGTACGGGTATCAACCCTAATGGCTATCCGCAGGTTAGCATCCCGGATTCTGTTTTTCGTGATTTACCCAGCGACGATGATGGCCTGCAACAAGTCGCCTGCGACTACTATGGTAGTGATCAGATTTTAATGGTGCCAGGTTCAAGTTGGGCGATTCAATATTTACCCACGGTGTTACAGAACCTTGTTGTACCTATAAAAAAAGTTTTGCTGCCACAATTAGGTTATAGCGAGCATGAACGTGCTTGGCGCGCACTGGGTGCGCAGATTGAATTTTATGATGATCTACCCAGTGTAACGCAATTACAAACTTGCCAAGTGTGTGTGTTAATTAATCCTAACAACCCCAGTACGCACTTAGTGCCAGCCGAGGGAGTTGTGAAAATTGCGCAGCAATTGCAACAGCAATCGGCGTGGTTAATTGTGGATGAAGCCTTTGTTGATTCACGACCACACAACAGTGTGATTCACAATCGGGGCGAAAATGTGATTGTGTTGCGCTCATTAGGCAAGTTTTTTGGATTGGCCGGCTTACGAGTGGGGGCCATTATTGCCAATGATAAGGTGCTACAAGTTAGCAAACAAATGTTAAGCCCTTGGGCGCTAAATCATCCTGCACGTTTTATTGCTAAAAAGGCTCTGCAAGATAAACAATGGATTGAACACACACAAACAGGCTTAAAAAAACAAAGCCAAACATTGCTAGCTACCTGTGAACAATCATTGCTTAAACACTTAAAGATTCCCGTTACCATCAATCATACGGATTTTTTTGTAACCCTTTTTTTAGATAGCACAATGGAATCATTAACCCTGCATCACTGTTTGTGTAAGCAGGGTATTTACACTCGACTATTGGATAATCAGAAGGGCATTCGTATTGGTTTACCAAATAATAGCCGTGAAACTTGGCAACACTTAGCACGTGGTTTTATGCAGGCCGCTCATAATTTTCAAAAGGATATTTCAAATGTTTATGCGTAATCTACATTTTAGGCGGGTTATACGTAACTGTGCATATTTATGTATGTTGTTAAGTTTTGCCCATGTTAGTTATGGTCAAAACACACAGGGCGCGCAGCGTATTATTGCACTGGCCCCCCATGCGGTTGAATTGGTATATATGTTGGGAGCAGGTGATCGAATTATTGCCACCACCCAATATGCGGACTTTCCAGAGGCGGCAAAAAAGATTCCGCGAATTGGCGGGTATGCGGGTATTCAAATAGAGCGCGCCCTAGAATTAAAACCAGATTTAATTATCGCTTGGAAGGGCGGCAATAAAGATCAGGACATTGAACAAATGCAGGCGCTGGGTTTACCTGTGTATTTAAGCATTACCAAAAGACTGGATGACATTCCAAAAGAAATGCTGTCATTGGGTGATAAACTTGGTTTGCAAACTACGGCGCAACAGCATGCCAATGCATTTAATCTGAAACTTAAACAATTACGTGATGACAATAAAGATAAACCCAAGGTTAAGGTGTTTTATCAGTTATGGAGTGAGCCCCTTAGGGCCATGGCCGCAGGCTCTTGGATTAATGAGTTAATTACAGGCTGTGGTGGGGTGAATGTTTTTAACGATACCACACTGGATTATCCGCAGGTGAGCATCGAAACGATTTTATTAGAAAAACCCGAGGTAATTATCATTCCATCTCAACACGGCAGCAAAATAGAAGCGGGTGATAAATGGGCGGTTTGGCCTGAAATTCCAGCGGTTAAAAACAAACAAATTCATTTTATTAACGGCGATATTGTTCACCGTTTTTCTGGTCGAATCTTGCAGGGCATGCAAGCTGTGTGTGATGTATTAGACCAAGCCCGTGCCATTAAACATAATAAATAGGAGCCAAGCATGACTGATCAAGAGCAAAAGCATAAAGAAAAAATGCAAAAGCAAAAAGAAAAAATCGATGCCAGCATTGCCAAGGCCGATATTGAACGTGGCATTGTGATTGTGCTCACTGGCAACGGTAAAGGTAAAAGTAGTTCCGGTTTTGGCATGGTACTGCGTGCACTGGGTTATGATCATAAAGTGGGTGTGGTGCAGTTTATTAAAGGGGCGCAATTAAGCGGTGAAGAAATTTTTCTAAAAGAAAAAGGTCCGCTATTGCCTAATTTTGACCCTGAAGATTTTTATCAAATGGGCACAGGCTTTACTTGGAACACCCAAGATAAAAGTGGAGATATTAAAGCCGCAGAAGAAACCTGGGCAGTGGCCGAACATATGTTAAAAGATGAGCGTTATGATTTAGTTTTGCTCGATGAGCTAACCTATATGATTGGCTATAAATATTTAGATGAAACAAAAATTTTAGATGCCATTAAAAACCGCCCAGCCAATCAAAGTGTGATTGTAACAGGCCGAGGTGGTGGCAGTGCCTTGCAAGAGTTGGCGGATACTGTTTCAGAAGTAAAAGATATTAAGCATGCTTACAAGGCGGGTATTAAGGCGCGTAAAGGTGTGGATTATTAATTGAGCCTACCTGTATCGCTGATACGGCGTTAAAATTCATTTTTAGATTAGCCATTTAGTTTACTAAACTTGCGCTCTGAAAATGTATTTCGCGTTGTCTCAGCTTTCTCGGTATCAGCTTAATGGTTGTAGCGAATAAGTTGCATTTGTGGGAGGGCGCTTGCGCGCGATAACTTTTTTCAATCTTAGAAATGTTTTCGCGCGCAAGCGCCCTCCCATTGATATGAGTATCCATCATGTGATTGATGGGTTACGTTTCGCTGCGCTCAATCTAACCCATCCTGCTTAAATATGCGCTATCGCAAAATTCAAAATCTAATGACACGATTTTTTGTGTTTCTGCAAACGCCAATAGTTATAAGGCCAAGGGGTTAAAAAACCCGCCAATAATGCAATCGGGATCACCCACCAAGTTAAAATAGCCCCACCTGTTAATAAGTAGTCGGTTGTATTCATGGCAATCTCCATGGCCAGCATAGAAATAAAACTCATACCCAGCGCAGTTTTTAATGCGTGTTTAAAATCTAAACCATCGCGCAATAAAATAATGGTTTCTAACATGATGCTGGTGATTAAACCATTGATCATGGCCAATAACATAACGCTTAAGACGGATAGATCATGGGGAGTAAACTGAAAATAAGCGATGGTGCCAAAGTCGCCGATGGCGCAGCCGATTAAACACCATTTGGTATTATGAGCGCTTTTAATCCAGTTTGTTTTGTTTCGCCAAAATGCATTCATGCTGCTCTCCTTTTACTGCACTGCAATCTTAGGGTTATGCTAACGCAAGATATCAAGAATGCTGTTATAGGATTTTGGCTAGGTGTTACATAATTTATAGATTATCTAAAGGTTGGCGAGCTGTGCCGTCTTTTAATGAGCGAAAGTAGCTTGGGGTCATGCCGGTGACTTTTTTAAATTGGCCGCTAAGGTGAGCGACACTGCTAAAGCCTAATTGGTAAGCAATTTCCCCTAATGATTCTTCATCGTAGACTAATAATTCTTTTACCTTTTCTATTCGCTGGGCAATAAAGTATTGCTCAATGGTTTTTCCCTCGACAGATGAAAAAATCTGACTGAGGTGTGAATAATCTAGATGTAAATGCTCACTGATACGCTTTGAAAGGGGGTGTTTGTCTTGCGGATTTTGTTGAATGGTTTGAATGCACAGTCGTTTAATAGACTCAATCAACTGGCTTTGTTTGTTATTTAATACATCAAAACCTAATTCATGTAGGCGCTGTGTAAAAGCTATGTAACCTGGGGAGGCAAGATCCAAAGCGGCATCACCAAAATCCACCTCCCCTAGTTGTACGTGACGAAAGGGTAATGTTTGATCCTGTAGTGCTTGCTCAACCGCCATGATGCAGCGTTGGCAAACCATGTTTTTAATGTGTAATTTCATAGTGCATGCCTGAATTTCGATTGTCATATAAACAAAAAAAGACAGGTCTTGCTACTCAATAGAGTCAACTTAAGTTTGTCACCCTGTTGTTATTTGAGTATAGAAAGACTGGATTCCCATTCACGGACTGCGCCCTATAGGAATGACGTGGAGTCAAGCGGGTAGGCTTTCTAAAGGCGATGGCTATGTTTAATCAAACGTCACCCCAGACGTGAGGGACGAACAGATCAGGGGACCATACCTGTGGTACTTGCCAATATGAACGGTTTTATGGATGCCCATTCACGGACTTTGTTCTATGGGAATGAGCAACAAAAAAACCGCAAGCGTTACCACTTGCGGTTTTTATTTTTGCGAGTCAAGAAACGAAAATGTTAGGGCATCTCTCGTCTCACATTACCCATCTTACGTATTAAAAAAGAATACGCGCGCGGATGGTGCCTTCAACTTCTAGTACTTTTTCAAGGGCTAGTTCACCAGCAGACGCTTCTACGTCAACTACCACGTAACCAATGTCGGCTGTGGTTTGTAAGAACTGACCAAGAATGTTGATGTTGTTTTCAGCAAAGATGGTGTTAATTTTATTCAATACACCCGGTACGTTTTGGTGGATGTGAAGAATACGGTGGAAGTCACCATGCTGTGGTAAAGAAACCTGAGGGAAGTTCACCGCAGAAAGCGTTGCACCAGTATCAGAGTAAGTAGACAGTTTCTCGCCCACTTCTTTACCAATGTTGGCTTGTGCTTCTTGAGTAGAGCCACCAATGTGTGGCGTTAGAATGACGTTGTCTAAACCGCGTAGCTCAGATACGAACTCATCATCGTTACCTTTAGGCTCTTTCGGGAATACGTCAACCGCCGCACCACCAATTTGACCACTCTTAAGTGCATCAGCCAAAGCAGGAATATCCACAACTGTACCGCGAGCAGCGTTGATGAATAGCGCGCCTTTTTTCATTTTGGCGAATTCTTCTGCACCCATCATGTCTTTAGTATCAGTGGTTTCTGGTACGTGCAACGTTACGATGTCAGACATGGCCAATAACTCGTCCATGGTTTCAACTTGGGTTGCATTACCCAATGGCAGTTTAGTGATGGTGTCATAGAAGAACACCTTCATGCCTAGGCCTTCAGCCAATACAGATAACTGAGAGCCGATGCTGCCGTAACCAACGATACCTAGGTTTTTACCACGGATCTCGTAGCTGCCTTCAGCAGATTTGATCCAGCCACCACGGTGACATGCCGCGTTTTTCTCTGGGATGCCACGTAACATCAAGATGGCTTCGCCCAGTACCAATTCAGCAACAGAACGGGTGTTTGAGTAAGGGGCGTTAAACACAGGAATACCACGCTTAGCAGCGGCTTCAAGGTTAACTTGGTTAGTACCAATGCAGAAACAACCTACCGCGATTAGTTTCTCAGCGGCAGCGAATACGTCTTCAGTTAACTGAGTACGTGAGCGAATACCTACAAAGTGCGCATCTTTGATTTTGTCTTTTAGTGCATCACCGGTTAGAGCCGTTTTTACGTACTCAATGTTGGTGTAGCCCGCAGACGTCAACGTATCAAGGGCAGTTTGGTGAACGCCTTCTAATAACAGAATGCGGATTTTGCTTTTATCTAAAGATGTATCTGTCATGGTCTGAGCCTTATTAACGGTAAAGCGTTTTATGGCGGCCGGTATGGGTCTTATGGGTTCGGGCCCTGCCAGTACGGTCGTGTAAAACTTAAGTCAAAAATTTAGGCGCGTATGGTATCATAATCCCCTTTGAAAGAAGCCCCAGCGGTACGGAAATGTATGCAACAACTGTTGCAAATGGCTCATATAGCCACCCAAGCCGCTTTTAAGAGAGTATTTTAGGGTAACCACATGAGCCAAAACGCCGTAATTAGCCGCCTACAAGCCATTCTTGGTGATGACAAAGTCAAAACCGATGCCGACTCATTAGAGACCTTTGGTAAGGACTGGACCAAGATTTATGCCCCAAAACCCCTAGCCATTACCTTTCCGCGCACCACTGAACAAGTGGCTGAAATCATAAAAGCCGCCAACGAACTGGAATTTGCCATCGTGCCATCAGGCGGTCGTACGGGTTTAAGTGCCGGCGCAGTGGCCGCCAATGGTGAAGTGGTGGTGGCCCTTGATTACATGAATGCCATCAGTGACTTTAATCTCACTGACCGTACCGTGCGCTGTGGGGCAGGTGTGATCACCGAGCAGTTACAAAATTTTGCTGAAGAACAAGGCCTGTATTACCCAGTGGATTTTGCCTCCGCTGGCTCAAGCCAAATTGGTGGCAACATTGGCACCAACGCAGGTGGCATTAAAGTGATCAAATACGGCATGACCCGTGATTGGGTGGCGGGTCTTAAAGTGGTTACCGGTAAAGGTGACATTCTTGAGCTAAATAAAGACCTTGTAAAAAACAACACAGGCTACGACCTTCGCCAATTGTTCATCGGCGGTGAAGGCACCTTGGGTATCGTCACAGAAGCCACCATGCGCTTAACTCGTACCCCTAAAAACCTAAACGTATTGGTATTAGGTGTGCCTGAGTTAGAGGCCATCATGAACGTGTTGCACGCTTATCAAGGCCGCATGGATTTAACCGCGTTTGAATTCTTCTCGCACAAAGCCATGAGCAAAGTCATCGCCCGTGGTGACGTGCCAGCACCTTTTGAAACCGAAGCGCAATACTACGCATTGATCGAATTTGAAGCCCTAAGCGATGCCGATATGGATGTGGCCATGGAGCTGTTTGAACACTGCATGGAAGAAGGTTGGGTAATCGACGGCGTTATCTCTCAAAGCGAGACCCAAGCGAAAAACCTATGGCGCCTGCGAGAAGATATTTCTGAAACCATCGCAGAGTGGACCCCTTACAAAAATGACATCTCGGTTGTGGTATCAAAAGTGCCGCCGTTCTTAAATGAGATCGAAGAAGTGGTGAACAAAGAGTACCCAGACTTTGAAATCATTTGGTTTGGCCACATTGGTGACGGCAACCTGCATTTAAATATTTTGAAGCCTGATGCGTTAGCCAAAGAAGAATTCTTTGAAAAATGCGCCAAAGTAAGTACTTGGGTATTTGAGATTGTTGAAAAATACCAAGGTTCAGTTTCTGCTGAGCACGGTGTGGGCATGACCAAAAAACCGTATCTTGAATACACTCGCAGCGCCGTTGAAATTGATTACATGCGTGCCATGAAAGCGGTATTTGATCCTAAGAATATTATGAATCCAGGTAAAGTGATCGACGCATAGCTAGCTTGCTAGCTCTATTTGCACGTCGCCTTACACAAACTGTAGGAGTCGAGCCCTGCTCGCGATAGCTGAGGTTTAATTCATTACTCTGAGCTAAAACAGTGAACACTTTTAAACTAGGGTGTTCACTATTGATTCTTTAAGGCTTGTAATGGGGTTTTAGGTATCGCGAGCAGGGCTCGACTCCTACATTTATCATTTTGTATTCTGTTGGGCGTTGACGCCTGACCTCAATAGCCAGACCTCTCACTATGTTTCAACACCAAACCCAACAAAACCAAACCATAGATTTACCACTGGGCAAAGTGGTGTGTGTTGGTCGTAACTATGCCGAACACGCTAAAGAGTTGGGTAATGAAATCCCTGATGCGCCCATCCTATTTATTAAACCAGCTACGTCAGTGGTGAGTTTAGAAAGTGGTTTTACCATTCCACAAGATCAAGGCAGTGTGCATCACGAAGCCGAAATTGCATTGCTGATAAACAAAGAAGTTAACAATATATCGGCAAGCGATGCATGGGATTATGTGAGCCATGTGACGGTGGCGTTGGATTTAACTTTGCGTGATGTCCAAGCTAAGCTAAAAGAAAAGTCGCACCCGTGGGAGATCGCCAAAGGTTTTGATGGGGCGTGTCCGTTAGGCAAGTGGGTAGCGGTGTCTGAATTATCAAATAAAGAGTGTATTGCCATTGAGTTATATAAAAATGGTGAACAAAAACAAAAGGGTGATAGCACACAAATGATCACCTCAATTCCTGATCTTATCGCGTACATCAGCACTATTTTTACCTTGCAGCCAGGTGATGTGATTTTAACAGGTACACCAGCAGGTGTTGGGCCATTAAGAAGCGGTGATGAACTAAAGGCTGTGTTGGATAATCAATTTTCATTTCATGCAAACGTAATGTAGGAGCGAGCCTGCTCGCGAATAATATGGAATTACTAAACTGGTTTAAAAAGCCGCTTAAATGGTGGATGGGATTAACACTAATCGTCTTGGGCACAATTCTCATGCGCCAAACTTATGTATGGTCGTGGGCGCAACCGGTTGGCGGTTGTGTGGTGTTTGTAGGTATTGTGATGGTGTTATTGTTTGGGCGGATTAATCCACAAAAAAATAATAACGATGTCACTTAAGTATACAATTAACCCAACAAAAAAAGCCGCTACCCACATAGCGGCTTTTTATTTTCAACTTTTAAAACTTATTGCGATACCCAGTTCCCTTCACTTGATAAATCGTTGGCGTTGATCCAAACATGGCTTATGCCATTTTTAGCATCTTTCAGTGCCTCATTTTCTTCACTGTTTTTAGGGGCACTAAATCGGTAATCACCTAGAATCTCACAGGCGTTTTGGCCATCACTCCATACGTCGCTGTAAGTTGAAATGTTCCACTCATTGCTTTGATTGTGCTTGCACGCAAAGAAGTGTTGGTTGCCACAGTTAGCATCATCCCAGCGACCGTTAGCCCACTGTACGGCGCAATCTTGATTACCACCCCAGTTATTAGGCTCGTTCACATCCCATGACCAAATACCCGCTGCCATGCGTCCATCGTTATGGGTTAAATCATCTAGATTCACAATGTTGCCACCATTTTTAAAGGCTTGGGTCACATCGTTCGCTTCAATGCGTTTAACGGAACCGTTTGTGAAAAATGCACCAATGGCACCCACACCAGTGCGGTCTTCCCAAATACGATTGATGTCACCCAAACCCGTGAAGGCTAAATTTTTCATGCCGGTATTAGACGAGCAACCACCGTCTTTCCAAAGCACCACTTGTTTACCCGCAGCACGCACTTGGTTTTTAGTCAGCGTATTGGGTATCGTCTTACACCCGTTACTGGCGTAAACCTTACCTGAGAGTTTATCGTTGATGATATTAAGCAACTGTTGATGACGACCATCTGTGTGATCTTCAAAATACAAAATAATCACTTCATTAGGGTTTTCATTTAACCACTTGCCAACCTCTGCAACGCCGTCTTTTACAAAACGATCAGTTAAACTACAGCCCAAATGTAAATCCCCTACATCCACGCCAATACCAGAATGGCAAAGCAATAAGTCGGTGCCCCATTCCCAAGGCCAGCCGTGGGTATGGGCCGTCCAGTGTGCATCTAACTCTATAAAACGAGCGCCAATGCGTAATTGATCATAAATAGAATGTTTTTGTTGTGGGTCTAAATAACGGGTGGCGTTGCGGTATTTTTCAGAGTTATAAGTATTGTGTGAACCTAAAATATTGTTTTGCGCCAGTGGTGTATCGGCATCCATTTTTCGCTGGTGCTCTAATGCTTTACCCGCCCAACTGGTTTGAAATTGTGTAATGGCATCCACGCTGGCGGCTTGGGGTGCTGGCTTGGCACTCATGGCGACAGCGGTTTGTGTTAATAGAAGCGAAGTGAGAATCGCGCCGCTTGCACGGATTAATCCTTTCATTTTCATTATGGGGTCCCTGATGAGCATGGTTGAAAATAGTAGATCGTTATTATTTTTTTGATCTGCTAAGGGTGTAACCTATTAATATTTAAACCCCGTGCACACAGGATGCAAATTGATCCATTAACTTGGCCGTAAATGATATTGGATTGGCCGCATTGGTGAACAATTTTGTGACAGCAGAATGATTATTGGCTTGAATCAACTAGCGCGATTTGAAAAATAAAAATGAAAGGAGGGAGGTAAGATTAAAAATATTTTTCAGATTATGAATCATCAATGCATAATCTGAAAAATAAAAAAATTGTGAAGTTTACGTTCACAATAAAAGAAAGGTGATATTAGGACAAACGCATTTTGAAATCGTCATAACCGAATTCACGTACAATATTTACTGCATTGGTTTGTGAATTCCAAATGGCAATGGCGGGCAAACGTGTGCCGTTAAAGGTGCTGGTTTTCACCATGGTGTAATGGCCCATGTCTTCAAATACTAAGCGTTGGCCCACTTGTAATGGCTCATCAAAACTATAATCGTTAATCACATCGCCCGCTAAACAAGTTAAGCCACCTAAACGATAAGTGTGTGCTTTTTCGTTGGCTTCGCCACTGTTTGTAATATCTGGGCGATAGGGCATTTCTAATGTATCAGGCATATGGCAGGTGGCGGATGTATCAAGAATTGCTTGTGGCAATTGGTTAAAACCGATATCCAGTACTTCTGCGATTAATACTCCAGTGCCGATGGCAACCGCTTCTCCAGGTTCGAGATAGACATCCACATTGTATTTTTGACGAATAGTTTGAATGCACTCTACCAACTCATCTATCTGATAGCCTGGTGCAGTAATATGGTGGCCACCACCAAAATTTAACCAGTCTAAATTGATTAGCCATGCGCCAAATTTTTGCTCTACCGCTTTTAGTGTGCGCTGTAATGGTAAAAAGTCTTGTTCACATAAGGTGTGAAAGTGAAAACCACTGATCAATTTAAACGCGTGTTGGCACTCTGGTTGCTCAAGCGCTTTGACGAGTTGATCGTAAGTGGTACCAAGGCGAGAACCCGCCGCACATGGGTCATAAATTTCAACATCCCCTTCGCTGTGTTCAGGGTTAATGCGTAAGCCAAAGTGCAATTGCGGGCGAGAGAGTTTGGCTTGTTCGCATAGGGAGGCAAATCGCATTAATTGGCTTGGGGTATTAAATACAATGTGATCAGCAAAGGTTAATAATTCTTTAAAATCACTTTCAGTAAAGGCGGCTGAAAACACATGTACTTCACCGCCATAATATTCTTTGCCCAGTTGGGCTTCGTGTAAGCCACTTGAACAGGTGCCCGATAAATATTTTGTTGTCAGTGGTGCTAAAGACCACATAGAAAACGCTTTAAGGGCGTGTAAAACTTTTGCGCCACTGCGAGTTTGCACATCATTTAAAATACGCAGATTACGTTCAACGGCCACTTCGTCTACCACAAAACAAGGGGAGGGCAGTTGGCTTAAATCCAGTTTTGAAAAATCAGTAAATTGCATCAGATGGGCTCACAGGTGACAAAACAAACGGTTATAGACAGAACGCGTTTATAAGGAAGTATGTAGGATGGGTTAGATATGAGTGCAACGAATATCGTAACCCATCAGTTTGATGGGTTACGGCGCTGGTAAAACTCGCACCTAACCCATCCTACGGTTATTGCGTTTTGTGTTATTGGTCTAGATTAAACTCGTCTAGCTCAATTACTTTCCATGGCAAACCGTATTGGTTCATGGCTTCCATAAATGGATCAGGATCAAACTGTTCAATGTTAAACACACCTGGCTCTAACCATTTTTCTTCGACCATCATTTTGGCACCAATCATGGCGGGCACACCTGTGGTATAGGAAATGGCTTGAGATTTCACTTCTTCCCAGCACGATTCGTGGTTACAAATTTGGTAGCAATAAACAATTTTTTCTTTGCCATCTTTAATACCACGAACCACAGTACCGATACAGGTATTACCTTTTGTGCGCGGTCCAAGTGACGATGGGTCAGGTAGTAGTTTGGCTAAGAATTGAATGGGCACAATTTGCTGGCCTTCAAATTCCACAGGCTCAATGCCGGTCATGCCTACGTTACCTAATACTTCTAGGTGTTTTAGGTAGTTATCAGAGAAGCTCATCCAGAACTGGGCGCGTTTTAATGTCGGAAAGTTTTTAGATAGGCTTTCTAGTTCTTCGTGGTACATGCGGTAAATGTTGTAATCACCCACATTGTCAGGGCAAGTAAACGCGGCTTTTTTGCTCATGGCGGGTGTGGTAACAAACTCGCCATTTTCCCAGTGGCGACATTCGGCGGTCACTTCACGAATGTTAATTTCTGGGTTGAAGTTAGTAGCAAATGGGTAGCCGTGATCACCACCGTTTACATCAATGATGTCAAGGTAATGAATTTCGTCAAAGTAGTGTTTGGCTACATAAGCGGTGAACACGTTGGTGGCACCAGGATCAAAGCCACTGCCTAATAATGCGGTTAAACCAGCATCTTTAAATTTATCTTGGTACGCCCACTGCCAGCTGTATTCAAATTTAGCCGTATCCAAAGGTTCGTAGTTGGCGGTATCCATGTAGTGAACGCCGGCTTCTAAACACGCATCCATAATGGTTAAGTCTTGGTAAGGCAGGGCGACATTGATCACAAGTTTAGGTTGTTCTTGCTTAAGAAGAGCGGCTAATTCAGGCACATTATCAGCATCCACTTGCGCGGTACGAATATCCACGCCGGTTTTTTCTTTTACGCCTTCAGCAATGGCTTTACATTTACTTTCTGTACGACTGGCCAGAATAATATCGCTAAATACGTCTGGTAGCTGTGCACATTTTTGTGTCACTACGTTGCCAACACCGCCGGCACCAATAATCATCACTTTGCTCATAGAGTCTCTCTCGAAAGTAAGGGTTTACCTAAGCTGGCTTAAAAAGCCATTACCATTTTGTTGCTGTTCATCATGACACAAAAGCCATGACAATATGTATTCATATGCGTGTTTATTAAGCTTTGTAAGTAGCAGCGCGTAGGCTGATGTTTACATAGGTAAATGCGAGACGATTCAAACAATGAGCGGTGACAAATGTACCTAGTTACATTGTGATAACTAGAGAGGCTGTTGTTGATTGAAGCTTGTTAAAAGAATTAATCACTATACAGACCAACAGGAAGACTTCCTTCATCTCTATGTCATGGCAAAACCAAAGCTATGTGTGCTTATGCGCCTTCTGACAAAGAGAAAACGCTGGGCTAAACGTGCATAAATCCTCAACGGGAACCACTAAATTGACCGCATTTTAGGCGCTGACTTTTAAAATACAAGCACTTTTTCAACCTATGAAACACAGTGATTTTGCATTCTGAAACACAGGGCAGTTTTGCTATAACGATAAAAAGAGCGGCATTTCGAATCATTATTCGGGTTAGTGAGTTTTGCAATGAACTGCTATTAGTAAAGTCTTCACTCTTATTATGCAATTATTAATACAGAAATTAAAAAAGGCGGCATAATTGTGATGCCGCCATGTCTAAATATTACTGCGGAAACACTTCTAACGTTAAATATAACGTTGCTTGTTCAATATCCACACCATCTAATGAACTGTTTTGAGTGATCTGGGCTTCAAGTAAGTAAAAACCGGCTTGAGCAAAGCTCACAAGAAAAGAGCCGTTGTTGTCGGTATCGATAATATTGGCTTCTCGTTGATTTCGGTGGCGAGTATCTTCACGAATCAAGCTGACTTGTGTTGCACGGGTTAAAGGTTGGCCATTAAATAGCAATTGAAACTGAACGTCTTCATTGGCAAATACATCATTGGGATGTTGACCTGTGACTTCTAAACCCTTGCCTTGAGTTTGGGGTTTCGTTAAACCATTAAAACTGACAAATACTTCGCTACGAGACGTGACTTGACGACGTTGAATATCTCGTGCTCCAGCGGGTAAGTTAAGGCCTGGGCCAAATTCACGGCCAGGTTCACCATTTTCATGGGTGAAAGAAGTCACCACAAATGGCTTTTGTTCAATGACCACGTTGTGGGTGCCTTTTGTGTTAAGGGTAAGGTCGCTTACTGAAAAGCGACTAAAAGCTTGGTAGCTCATAGGAATTTCATCTTGATTATCAGGCGTCACAACATATGGGTGCAGTTGTGCAAAAACATTGGATAATTTTTTATTAACATCAATGCCTTTGTCATTATTACCAAGGGGCATATCAGGATGAAATACATCATTGCTTATGCTGCTTTGTATGGTAATGGTTTCTTGTTTTTCAGCTGACGTCATTGTGTGGCTGGGTAAGATGTAACGACCATGGGCGAAACCTTGGTTGCTAAGCAGTACTAAGCTTCCGACTATGAATAGATGGGTGAAACAGCGTTTCATTTTTTTGTCTCCGGTGAAATACCAACAGAAATGTTGCCAAATTCATGTTGGCCAATGAGTTTAAAGTGTTGTGGCTGATCACCTAAGGTGATGGTTTGGCTTAAAAATTCTCGTCCGCCGTCTTCTCTTGACGCTTCGAAACATAAACGATATTCACCGGCAGGCTGATCAGTGGTGAACTGCAAAGTGTAATGGCCTGCATGACGAGTAGCAGAAGATACCGCATCAAAGTCACGGTTTTTTCGTCCTAGTTTTCGCCACCACTGACGCATATCTTTTAGCCAATCATCTTTTTCTGTCCAGACACTAAGGGTTTGTATGCCTTCACGTTTTGGGCTCTCTAGCCAGATGGCCACATATGGACGATGGTAAGGATCAACATCTAATGCTGGTAAAGTTAATTCAATGTCGATGTTATCGGCATGAATAAGAGGGCTGAGTAATAAAGGCAATGCAAGATGTGCCCATATTAAATGTGGTTTCATTGGATATTCCTTTATGACAAATGGTTAATAAGAGAATCTAGGTACACACAATATAAACATGATGATTGGCGTGATGGTGCCTGCTATGCTGGCAATGACTGCGTCTCGTCTGTATTTTTTATTTTGAAAAATCAAAATAAAACCAGTGATAGAAAAAAAACAAAAAAGCCAAGCGCATGCGTCAATTAGCCAAGACCAAACCTCACCAGTATGACGGCCTTTGTGCAAATCATTTAATAAACCAATGCCACTGCCCAGTTGATATTCCACCTCAAGCTGATGTTGAGCAAAATCAAAACTGGCAAACGCATACCCATTAGGCAATGGGTAATCTAAGCTAATGAGCTGATCAATCGGGTCAATGTCGACGCTGCGCACGTTATCTAATGTATATTGGTTTTTTAAATAACGTGTTAGTTGGTCAACCTTTGGATTAGCAAAATCAAACCCAAAATCCTTGGGTAAGGGTGTATTAAAAAGAGTTTGATTGCTATTGGATGAAAACCAATGCGCATGGTTTAGGGTGAATCCTGTGATGCTGAAAAAAATCATCAAGGCAAATAACGCACTGGACAGATAAATATGAATAACACGGCTGAGCTTAAACGTTTTGTTCAGTCTTTTTTTTGATTTTCTTGATTTTTTATTACTCTTTCGAGTAATGACCGCTTGATTGTATCTCATGCTGTTTTCTCGACATGCTGCAATGTGGGCTGAGTATTTGGCAGTAATAAAGGCGTTAAAAGAATAAACACAGAGCCAAGTGAAATCAGAAATGGGATATTTTCTAACGGTGATTGATGATGACTGATTAAAATTTGAGAAGATAAAAACGCAGCTAATGCTGTGATAATGTTTCGAAAGGTTGTCAGTAGTGCCATAAATCCTGCCCGTTGATGTGGTTCAGGTAAATGACTAAGGTGAGTTTGAATAATGACATTGCGACTGCCATTTAATGACATAAAACCGACAAAAATTACCAAAGGCGCTAACCAATAAAATACAAAGCCAGACCATAAAATCAGGATTGATAAAACACTACTGATCATTAATAAGATTTTTGCCGAGATACGCTGGTGTAACTTTGCCGTGAGCAGTGTTAATACCATGGTGAATATTCCACCCACTGCGTAAAACATACCTAATTCAGAAAAGGCGACGTTAAAGTTAAATTGTAAAATGGCAGCCAAATGGGGAATGATTAAAAATGCTGCAAATAAACTCACCGCTAATAATATAAAGCCATGACGTAAATGCGGGCTATGCCAAATATGGTTTAAGGTTAAAGCCTGTATGGTTGAGGATGATGGTTTCATTTTTTTTACTGTGGGTAATTGCCACCAGCAAAAACATGATAAAAACAATGCAATGCCCGCCTGGACACTGTAGACAGTTTGCCAACTTGAAAAATTGGCCAAGAATAAACCCGCAGGCACACCAAAAATGGCGGCTAAAGAAAACCCTAAACTCATTTGTGCCATGGCTTGAGTGCGATGCTCTTCACTTAAATCTATGGCAATCGCCATAGACAGTGCGGCAATGGGAGTACTGAGAAAACCAATAAGGCCGCGTAGTACCAACCAACTTTCAAAGTGTTGCAGCTGTGAACTAATAAAAAATAAAGCTGCGCTTACTAGCAACAAAATGCATAACAATTTTTTGCGTTCAAATTTATCTAAATGTTTGGCAAATACGAACCCTGAAATCGCCGCGCATATCGCAAATACTCCGCTAAGCCATGCGGTATTTTCAACCGGAATATTAAATCCCTCCGCTAAGCTTGGGCCAAGCGGCATGACCAACATAAAGTCTGTGGTTCCTAATAGTTGAACCAGCAGTAATGGCATTAGTGACAGTTTTAACAAAATGGACTCGGCATCATAAATATGAAGAAAATACATAATATACGAATGAGAACTGTTTGCAATTAGGAATTTATTTCAATACTCTGTGAGCGCAAATCACATCTCAACGGAAGAAAAACATGTTGCGTAAAACGGTTGGTAGTTCTGAGATGGCCGCTGCCATCAAAAATTGGAACAAGCACGAAACCCCTTTTTTCTTTAGTAGTGAAACCGTGTCGTTATTGGGGCAAGGCTGTGAATATGGATTGCACGAAGCGGTGCCACTTTCAAAGTTGAATCACACCATTCAATCTTTGTTGCAACAAAGCAAACAGACCACGACGGATAATCCGATTGTATTGGGCATGATTCCGTTTAACGAAGATGCCCCCTGCCATTTTGTTGTTCCTAATCGTTTGTTGGTGTCCTCAACATTAAGACATCAAGATTTATCCGTGACCCCAGACAAGGCCTCTGCATGG
The DNA here is from genome assembly GCF_030070105.1 of Bermanella sp. WJH001. Taxonomy (NCBI): domain Bacteria; kingdom Pseudomonadati; phylum Pseudomonadota; class Gammaproteobacteria; order Oceanospirillales; family Oceanospirillaceae; genus Bermanella; species Bermanella sp. WJH001. The sequence continues at coordinate 1,036,282 of NZ_JASJOO010000003.1, forward strand.
CGTTGTGTCATGTTGCCTGAACCTCAAGAGTACGGCGAGGTGGTTGATCTTGCGCTAAAGGAAATGTCAGCAGGGGCGTTAAAAAAAGTGGTTTTATCACGGGCGATGACACTAAACAGCGCCACCACCTTAAATCCCGCCCATGTGTTAATGAGTTTGGTGAAGCAAAATCCCAGTAGCTATCGCTTTTGTGCAAATACGGGCGGCGAAGAATATTTGGTGGGTGCCAGCCCAGAATTGTTAGTGGCCCGTCGAGGTGTGCAAGTGGTGGCAAACCCATTAGCTGGGTCTCGTAAACGTGATGCGGACGATCAATTGAATGATGATTTAGAGCGCAGTTTATTAGAAACCGATAAAGACTTAAGAGAGCATGCGCTGGTGGTGGATGCCATGGCAAGTGTGCTGCAAAGTCATTGTAAAAACTTACATGTCCCTATGATGCCTTCGGTTATTTCAACACCGGCCATGTTGCACTTGTCCACATTAATGGAGGGTACATTATGGGACAGCAATGTCAGTGCTTTGCAGTTGGCAACGGAATTACACCCAACACCTGCGGTATGTGGTGAGCCAAAATATTTAGCACAACAATTTATTAATGAGTATGAACCGTTTGAACGCGGGTTTTTTACTGGGGTCATTGGTTGGATGGACAGCCGTGGCAATGGTGAATGGGTTGTGGTGATTCGCAGTGCGTTAGTCGCCCCCAATTCTATGACTGTTTTTGCAGGGGCGGGCATTGTGCCGGGCTCCGTGGCTCAAGAGGAGATTGATGAAACCGCAAATAAAATGGCCACCATTTTAAATGCAGTAAATGCACAGCAACATCAAGGGCAATCACAAGATCGTTCAACTAAGGCGGGGGCGGTATGAGACAGCCTCATCAACATGGTTTCACCCCTTGGCCGCAAGACGAAGTACAGCAATATCTAAGTAGCGATGTGTGGATAAATCAACCCATTTACAGTGTGGTGCAACTGCATGCCGAGCTTAGGCCCAATCAATGTGCCTTAATAGGGTCAGATCAATCATTAACTTATGGTCAGCTTTGGCAAGAGGTGATGGCGGTTAGTCGAGGATTGTTGGTGTCAGGCTTAAAACAAGCAGACACCTGTGTATTGCACCTAGCCAATACGAGTGAATTTTATATTTGTTATTTTGCTTTATTGCGCATTGGTGTGAGACCCGTTATGGCTTTGCCTGCTCATCGATTGAGTGAGATCAATTATTTTGTTGAGTTCACACAAGCAAGTTGTGTTATCACAGCGGATCAAAATGGCTGGTCATGCCACACATTGCTTGAGCAATTATCCCAAGCCAATGACTGCTTAAAATTACAAGTGGCAGTGAGTGCTCAAAAAAATAAAGGCGTCGTAAGTGTTGAGCAATTAAAACAACTTGGTCAACACAATTTACTAACGCTTCCTACAGATGCACAAATACTTAGCCAAGCCATTGCTTTTTTTCAATTGTCAGGTGGCACCACAGGCGTACCTAAACTGATTCCACGTACACATAATGATTATTTATATAGCGTACGCATGAGTAACGAGGTGTGTAAATTTAATGCAAGCACTCGCTATTTATGTGCCTTACCTGCCGCCCATAATTTTCCATTAAGTTCACCTGGTGCTTTAGGCACCTTTTTAGCTGGTGGCTGTGTGGTGCTTGCGAGTGATCCTAGTCCACAAACCTTATGTAGCTTGATAAAAAAACACCAAGTAACAGTGACCGCATTGGTGCCGCCACTGGTATTAATGTGCCTTGAATTCGCTGCAAAACAGGATGTGGATTTATCGTCTCTAAATTATCTACAAGTGGGTGGTGCTCGCTTAAGCGAACAAATTGCCAGACGCATTGAGCCTGAACTGGGTTGTAAATTAATGCAGGTATTTGGCATGGCAGAGGGGTTAGTCAATTACACCCGATTAGACGATGACATAGACGAAATCATCCACACTCAAGGTCGCCCCATGAGCCCATGGGATCAAATCAAAATTGTGAACGAACAAGGGTTAGCCGTAACGCAAGGTGAAGCCGGTATTTTATTAACTAAGGGGCCCTATACCATTCGCGGCTACTTTAATGCACCGGATCATAATGCGCGCAGTTTTAATCGTGATGGTTATTACATCACTGGGGATATTGTGCGCTTAACCCACGCAGGTAATTTACAAGTGATTGGTCGAGATAAAGATCAAATTAACCGTGGTGGGGAAAAGATTGCAGCAGAAGAAATAGAAAATCATTTATTGGCCCATGAACAGATTAGCAACGCTGCGCTCATTGGTATTCCTGATGCTGTGTTTGGAGAAAAAACCTGCGCTGTGATTCAGTGTCATGCACAAGCACCTAAGACATTTGAGTTAAAGCGATTTTTACGTCAGCGACAATTGGCGGATTTTAAAATTCCAGACCGCATTGAATTTGTCGAGCAACTGCCAAAAACCCCTGTGGGTAAAATCGATAAAAAACGTTTGAAACATCAATTTCACAGCCAAGGAGTGTAAGTCATGGCCATTCCAAAAATAACAAGTTACCCATTAATAGATGTCTTTGCCGTTGAAAATAAAGTCAACTGGAGCGTAGAGCCTGATAGGGCCGCGTTGTTAGTGCATGACATGCAAAACTATTTTTTAAATTTTTATGATCAAAAACAGCAGCCCATCCCCACTATTTTGAGCAACATACAGCGCATTATGCAATGGTGCCGTGATGTCGGTATTCCCATTTATTTTACCGCCCAGCCGGGGGATCAAGACCCACAAGAGCGAGCCTTGCTAAACGATTTTTGGGGGCCAGGATTAAAAGCCGATGAGGCATTAACGGCTATTCATCCACAAGTAGCGCCTCAAGCACAAGACACCGTACTGACAAAATGGCGCTATAGCGCATTTGTAAAATCGGATTTTAAACAAAGGCTGCAAGACAGTGGTCGCGACCAATTAATTGTAGTGGGGGTATATGCCCATATCGGATGCATGCAAACCATTATGGAAGCATTTATGAATGACATAAAAGGTTTTTTAATCAGTGATGCGGTGGCTGACTTCAGTTTAGACGAGCACAACATGGCACTTAAGTATGTGGCGAGTCGTGGTGGTTGTGTATTAGACACCACACAACTGGTTACTCAATGCAAAACAGCCAACACACAAGCGCCAACATTAGCAGGTATTGCATGATTGAATCACTCCACACACTAGAGCGCGCAATGGCGGATTTACTGGATGTGCCACTAGACGATCTTGCTGGATACAGCGAAAGCTTACTGGATTTTGGTTTAGATTCGGTGCAAATCATGTTGCTTGTGGGCCTGTTAGAAGAACAAGGGGTCGAACTAAGCTTTGTTGAATTAGCGGCACAAGTTGATCTGCCTACATGGTGGGCGTTAATAGAAAATAAAAAACGAGCACAGGGATAGGGCAGGATAAAACGATGAATATGATGACTCAAGATACCAATTATTTGCCCCTGACCGATGCGCAAGCAGGTATTTGGTATGCCCAATGCCGCGACCCTGAAAATCCAATTTATAAAACGGGTGAGTATCTTTTAATTAATGGTGCGATTGATGTTACAAAAATCAAGCAAGCCATTACTCAAGGCATCAACGAAGTGGATTCATTGCACAGTCGCTACATTACAACGGTACAGGGGCCACGCATGTATATTCATCGTCAACCTTGGCAGGTCAGCGAACAAGATTTTTCAGGTTATGCACAACCCTTGCAAAGCGCCATCGAATGGATGCGACAGGCACTTAGAACCCCAGTTGATCTAGAAGAAGGGCCGCTATTTTCGATGGCCATTGTAAAGTTAGACACGCAACAACACGCTTGGTTTTTATCCTTACATCACATCGCAATCGACGGCTATAGCATGTCGTTGATTATTTCGCGGGTGGCTTATCTTTATAATCAACTGGTGAAATCTGAAGCGATTGAACCCGTGCAATTTGTAGATCAGCAAGCCTTGATCAAGGAAGACGATGACTATAAAGCGTCTGAAAAATACCAAAAAGATAAAGACTATTATTTACAGCGTTACCAAGATCACAGCGATACCGTGAATTTGGCAGGCAAGCCTACGGTCACCAGTGATCACTTTTGGCGGCTAAAGGGTCATCTATCAGCCGTTGCGTTTACCCATATGGCGAAGTTTGCTAAACATTGCCGCACCCACTGGTACAGTGTGTTAATGGCCGCAATGTCCGCCTATGTGCATAAGATGACACGCAGTCAAAATGTGGTTTTGGGTGTGCCGTTAATGGGCCGTTTAGGGTCGGTTGCGATTCAAACACCAGCCATGCGAGTAAATATATTGCCGGTGCGAGTTGACTTTGATGGTGATGAAAACTTAGTAAGCTTGGTCAAAAAAGTGAATAAAGAATTTGCGTCTGTGCGTCGCCATCAAGGTTATCGATATGAAGAACTGCATCGTGACTTGCACTTGGTCAAAGACGGGCGCAATTTATTTGGGCCTTTATTGAATATCATGCCCTTTGAATATGAACATGATTTTGCAGGTGCTAAGGCTCAAGCCCATAATTTAAATGCGGGCCCAGTGGATGATATGTCGTTTTACTGTTATGAACTGGACGGCCATTTAAATATTGATATTGATGCTAACCCCGCTTTGTATTCGCAAGTGGAATTAGAAAAACATCAAACGCGATTATTTCAATTTATAGAATCGTTTGTCAGTCATGGTTTGCGTTTTACCCAAGGTGATGAACCAACGGCGCATTTATCCGATGTGTCTTTGTTAATGCCTCAAGAACGTGAAGAATTGATATACGCCAACAATCAAACCCAACACAAGGTGCCCAGCACAACGTTAACGCAACTATTGCAAGCACAACGTATGGCTACCCCAGAAGCACAAGCGCTGTTATTTGAGCAGCAATCAATGACATATGGGCAACTAAGCGAACGCATTGCTCAGTGTGCAAATTGGATGTTGGATAAAGACATTCAAGTGGGTGATCGTGTGGCTGTTTTGATTTCACGAAGTGTTGAATTGATTGTGGCGCAACAGGCGATTCTTGCTTGTGGTGCTGTGTATGTGCCGGTTGATCCTGAGTACCCTGAGGATCGCATAGAATATATTTTAAAAAGCTCAGAGCCCAAATTAGTACTCACCCAAAGCCAATATCAAACTAAATTAGCACACACAGCCTTGACTGTGGCGCTCGACAGTGACGATGTAAAAGCGCTTTGTTCACACTACGATAAACAGCTGCCAAAACCATCACAGCTTTCACGCCCACTCCTGCCTAGTGATGCGGCCTACATGATTTACACCTCTGGCTCGACGGGTAATCCTAAGGGCGTCGTGGTTGGGCACCAAGCCATTGTGAATCGCTTGTTATGGATGCAGCACGAATACCCTTTAACACACCAAGATGCGGTGTTACAAAAAACACCGGCCGGTTTTGATGTGTCGGTGTGGGAGTTTTTTTGGCCAATGATAGTAGGAGCAAAATTGATTTTGGCTAAACCAGAAGGCCATAAAGACCCTATCTATTTAGCCCAGTTAATTGAGCAACACAAAATCACCACCGTGCATTTTGTGCCGTCTATGTTGCAGGTATTTGTACAACAAGCGGATGCGTCATCGTGTGCATCTTTACGCCAAGTATTTTGCAGCGGCGAAGCGTTGCCAGTTGATCTTGTGAATGAATATTATCGTTTATATCAAGCACAACTGCATAATCTTTATGGCCCAACCGAGGCGGCCATTGATGTGACTTATTTTGCATGTCACGCAGGGCAAGATTATGTTTCCGTGCCTATTGGTCGACCTGTTTGGAATACTCAAATCTATATTTTAGATGCGCAATTAAATCCTGTGCCCAAAGGCGTGATTGGGGATTTATACATTGGCGGGGAGCAATTGGCACAGGGCTACTTTAATCAACCGCAGCTTAGTGCACAGCGATTTATTGCTAACCCATTTATAGCAGGGGAGCGCATCTATTTAAGTGGCGACCTTGCTCGTTGGCGTGAAGATGGTGCCATTGAGTATGCAGGGCGTAGTGATTTTCAGGTGAAAATTCGTGGCTTTCGAATTGAGCTTGAAGAAATTGAACATGCACTTATGCAACAAAATAATATTCCACAAGCCGCGGTGTTGGCCCATGAATACAATGGTTCAGATAAACGCTTAGTTGCGTATGTGGTATCCCAAGACGGCAGTGAATTAGATCAAAGCCAAATGCAAAAAATGTTATTACAGCGTTTACCTGAGTACATGGTGCCCGGTTACTTTGTGCAGCTGGATGCATTCCCCGTTACGGCTAACGGTAAACTGAATCGCAATGCCCTGCCAAAGCCGGACTTATCTGGCAAGGTGGGCAATACCGGTCCAAGTAACTTGGTCGAAGAACGCTTATGTAAATTATTCTGTCAGTTATTAGAGCTGCCAAGTGTTGGCACCGAAGATAACTTTTTTGAACTAGGTGGCCACTCTTTATTGGCGGCGAAACTCATTGCGTATGTGAAAGAAATCATGGGCATAGAGTTGTCCCTAGCGGCTGTTTTTGAAGCACCTACTGTGAAAGGCATTGCCGCTAAATTAGCTGGAAGCAATGACGATCAAGCCTTAAATATTTTATTACCCCTTAGAAAACGTGAAGGCCAGCCAGCTCTGTTTTGTGTGCACCCCGCTGGCGGTTTGAGTTGGTGTTACGCTGCGCTGACCCCGGTGATACCTAGCCACATTCCTTTGTATGGTGTGCAGTCAGGTAATTTATCCAATACCAATGCACCTTTACCAACTCACATGAAAGACATGGCGCGGGATTATGTGAAAGCCATTCGTGAAGAGCAGCCCTTTGGTCCATATCATTTAATGGGGTGGAGTATTGGCGGAATGATCGCCCATGCCATGGCCGCAGAATTCCAACGCCAAGGGGAACAAGTGGGCTTATTAGTTTTACTGGATTCATACCCAACCGAGCAATGGCAAGAAATGAATCCCCCTGGTGAACACGAAGCGTTAGGTGCGCTCATTCGTATGGCCGGTATTGAATTCGATGAAAGCGCACACGCTTGTTTAACACGACCAGAAGTAGTGACGATTTTACAAGAAGCGGGCAGTTCAATGGCGCACTTAGAAGCGGATACCATCACTGCCATGATTGAAGTGGTGGTCAATAATAATAGTCGTGTTCGTGATCAGATGGATTATGTCTATAAAGGGGATATGCTATTTTTTAGCGCGATCAAACCAGAGGAAGAAGCCTTTTTAAATAAAGAAGGTTGGATGAATTACATGAACGGTAACATCAATGTGGTTGATGTGGATTGTATTCACCGTGACATGATGAAGCCAGATGAACTTAAACTCATTGGTGGTCACATCGCCGATGCTTTAAATGTATACCCAGCATCATGACGTCATCACATCAAAGCCAAGTCGTAATGGCCGACAACCTTGGTATTGTGAAAAGTGTTGAAATAGTGGCCCAGCAGTTAGGGTTGAATAAAGTAGTGGGCTTAGGTGAAGCCCATTGGTTTAATTCTATTTTTCAGCACTGGCAACAGGTGGTACTGCATCACGATGTTTTGGCGCAATGCCAAGACATCGTGTTAGAAATGGGTAATCAAAAATACCAACAGCAGGTTGATCAATATATAACAGGTAGTGAGCAGATTGGCTTGTCGTCAATTCGTGAAATGTTGCAAGACTCTATTGTTTTTCCGGTTTGGTTTGCTGCGTATTATGTTCACTTTTTTAAAGCGGTAAGAGCTGTCAATAAAGCCCGTCGTGATCAAGATTTACCGTTAGTCAGGCTGCATATTGTCGAGCCTGCTTTTAGTTGGAAAGAGGTTAATTCCCATGTGGATTACCTCAATTTAAATGGTGGTCGCGATCAAGCATTTTATCATTATCTTGAACAAAACTTTTTACAAAAAGATAAACCGGTGATGTTGATTATGGGCGCCAAACACCTATTAAAAACCGTTAAACCTCATGGTATTAAAAATGTAGCCCAGTTATGTGAGCAGCATTACCCTGGTCGCATGTTTAGTGTGTGGCCCCATATTTTTAGGCATAAGGGGTTAGATACACTGGCCCAAGATCAGCCCCAGTTATTATTAAGTGGTGAAGGCATATTGGCTGATCTCACTTTTGATGAGGTGTGTCCGTCACCCAAAAGGGCCGCACAGACAAATGCCATGATCAATTACGCGTCTTTGTTATTGCATGAGCAGGTTGATGCTTATTTATTAATGAAAACAGTCAAGCGTGAAATTAATGTGGATCAGTTTGTTTTAGATCACAGTGATCGATACGCCATATTAGCTAAAGCCGAATTTATGCATGAGCGTCAAAAACAATTATTGCATACAATTCTATTTAGTTAAGCTTCAATGCATTGGCTAAATATTGATTTCTATTTCATCAGTATTAATATGGTGATGACACACTTGCCCCTTATTTGATAATGGGCTGTAAGTGTCATCTCAGGTGAAATGTTTAATGCCTTGCATGCCTCATGATCATTGATGCGATACTGAGCCCTATCTTCACTAATATGAATAATCTCAATGGCATCAAATTCTAAGATTCGTTTTACCTGATTAAATGCCGCCTTATAAAAACTTTCTTTAATTGAAAATATGGTCGTTAATAAATGAGCATGGCTTAGCTGGCTGGTGTGTCTAAATTCAGTTTCAAATGATGCGGCTTCTTTTTTAGTAAGCACACTATTAAATACAATATTTGCATCACAACTTTGTAGAATATTTTCAATATCAATACCAATGCCTTTGATTAATGGGTGCGAAGAGGCAATGGCCCCTGCCATTTCGTGGGTATGTGTAATGCTGCCCATGAAACCCTTTGGCCAAATAGGTTCGTTATACATGCCCATGTGTACCTTTGTTTGGCAGTTTAGTTGTGATAAAGCTTGGTGTGCACAAAGACGGCCGTAATAATAACTGGCTTGGCGTTTGGGTTGAGCATGTTGAATATTTGCACGGGGCAGTTGATCACTTTGTGCCAGCCATTGTGATTGTGTAATGCTATGAACTTGATAAGGCAGTAAACAGATACGGCTTGCTTGCAGTACTTGAGTATATGGCGCGCTCGCTTTTGTTAGTAAGGCTTGAGCATGGTGTTGCAGTGTATGTGATGTCATAAGGTAATAAAAAAGCATCCTTGCTGATCAGCGCCTCAAAAGAGGCGCTTTTTGTTATTTTTATTTTTATTTTATGTAAATGGCTAAGCTCTTTTAATTAAAACTCGTAGTTTAACCCAGCGTAAATGGAACGACCCTGTTCAACATACGATGCACCTGTTGCAAACACATCGCTTTCGTCTTCAAGCACAACGTTTTCTACATTGTTTACCCCAAGTTTTATCTTGACCCCTTGGTAAGCGTTGAATTGCGCACCTAGGTCAATAATGTTGTAGCTTGGGGCACGGCCGGCACTTAATTCTTGCTGACCAATAAAGCGATACTTCACAAATGTTTTAATCGCTTCGATAGGAGCATAAGATACTTTGATATCACTTTGTTGCAGTGGCACATACGTTAAGCGCTCATGGGTTGTGTCATCTTTTGCATCCGTAAAGGTATAGTTAGCACTGAGGCTTAGGTTGTTGCTCACATCAAACCACGCTTCTAATTCAGCACCTTGATAAATAGCTTTATCTAAGTTGATGTACTGGATAGTTGGAACGCCGTTAAATGAACCGGCTGCAACTGAGGTATCACGGAATAATTTATCTTTTACTTCGTTGTAAAATAAACCACTGCTGACGCCAAATTGTGTATCTTTAAACGCAACCGATACTTCATAAGCCGTATTGGTTTCAGGATCAAGATCAGGGTTACCAGTTAGGTAACAGGCACCACCACAACTAAGTAACGTGTATTCTTTTGACGTTTGCACAAGGTCGGGGGCTTTAAAACCTGACCCCACACCGCCTTTTATAATGATGCCATTTCCTGTTTCATAAACGGCATAAGCACGTGGGCTGACATAGGTGCCATAGTCTTCATGGTTTTCTGCTCGCACACCCGCGGTCAGTGTTACATCGGATACAAACCATTCGTCTTGTACAAACAATGCCACTTCATTCACAGAGTCGCCATCAGGAAGGTCACGATCACTGGTCAGTTCGGTTTGGCGCACTTGTGTGCCCACCGATACTAAGTGACTACCGATATTGGTATTGGCCAGTGCATCCACCACAATGTTGGTTTGTTTCGCAATGGCAGTGCCATTTTCGGTACGAGTATCGCGCGCATATAAATCGCTGGCATCGGTTATGTCGATGGTTTCATGTAGTACTTTTGCTTGGCTTTGCCCCCAGTTCCATTGACCTGAGTGTTGTAGGCTTGTGGATAAACGTTCTGTTTCTTGTGTGGTTGTGGCCAGTGTTGCACCGCGAGCGGTTTGTGCTTTGCGGTCGTCCGTACTGACACCGACATTTACGGCCACACTTTGGTCGTTATTAATGCGGTAGTCTAAATCCATTTTGGCTGAGGTTTTTTTGTTTTCCTCTAGTCCATCAAGTGGCGCATAAATGCCGTCATAAGGTTTCCAAGCATCCCGCTCACTGCTTTCAACGGCCACTGTGGTTGATAAGCGATTCGGAATAATCGCACCAGTTGCATAAGCCGAAATGCGTTGCTGATCACCACCGTCCCCTTCTTGTTGTTGTGTGAATTCTGTATCAATGCCTGCAGACCATGTTTGATCAACACGATTCATGCTCAAGGTATTGACGTTTACTGTATCCGCTTGTGCGATTGTTTTTTTAGTGATGATGTTAATCACACCGCCTAATGCATCTGAGCCATAAAGTGATGACATTGGCCCGCGTATCACTTCAATACGTTCCACAATTCCCATTGGGAAGCTTGAAAGGTCAAAATCATTACCACGAATTAAGGCATTGCTTGAACTGGTGCGTTGACCATCAATTAATACTAATGAATAACTGGATTCCATTCCGCGAATACGAATATCTTGGCGGCCGTAAGGACCGGTTTGTAATGAAACACCGGTTGTATCTGCTAGCGCATCAGCAATAGTGGCATGATTTTGTGTGCGCAGTTCATCCCCTTCTAATAACGTAATTGAAGCTGGCGCAGTAAATAAGTCGTGAGTGTTACTGGTGGCGGTTACCACTTGTTTATCGAGCTTTGTTTCGCTGCTGGCATCGTTGGCATAGGCCTGGTTAACACTTAGTGCTAAGCCACTGCACGTTAGGGCGAGTATCTTCAAAGTTTGCATGTTTATTCCATTTTATTGCTGGGTTAAAAGATTGGGCGTAGCCCGGGTGAAATTAGCGTTGGTCTAATGTGGCTCCGCCATCGACTCGTAAATCGTGCATGGTGATGTGCCCAGATTGATCGGACAGTAAAAAATAAACCGCCTGAGCAATGTCCATGGGTTCGGCAATTTTTTGCAAAGGAATACCCAAGCGAAACTGTGATAAATCACCACCAATGGTTTGCTCTTCTTGAAAGTTTTGCTGCCACATTTGGGTTTGCATGAGCGTGCGGGTAGAGCCTGGACTGACGATATTACAGCGCACACCAAACTCACTGAGTTCTAAGGCAAAACATTTTGTGAGCATGTGCAATGCTGCTTTTGATGCGCAATATGCCCCCATATTTTTTCGCGGCGTACTGGCGGCATTAGAACCGACGATCACCATTGCACCGTGATTTCGTGATGCCATGGCTTGGCCAACTTTTTGTAAAAGATTGAAACTGGCATTCACATGTAGCGTCATCACTGAGTGAAAATCATCACACTGCATATCCAACAATGGTGATAAACGTAATATTCCAGCGGCGTGAGCTAAACATTTAATGGGGGCGATTTGAGATTCTATTTGTTCGATGATTTGGTTCATTGCCTGCTGATTACACAGATCAACACTCCAGCAACTTAGGTTTTTTTGAAAATACTGGGGCCAGTTTTTTAGGGTGTTCTCAAGTGCTTTTGTGTCTTTATCCAATAATGCAACCTGATGGCCTTTTTGCAGCAGTAAGGATGAAATGGCTTTTCCGATGCCATTTGCTGCGCCTGTTACTAAATACACTGAAGGAGAGGCCGTCATGTTGCATTCCATGAATATGAGATTGTTAATCTTAGTGATAAGTATTATCATTTGCAACAGATTAAGATTTGAAACTAAGGAATCTCATTAATGGGACGTTTTATAAAAGCAGTGCTGGTGACGTTATCTGTATTTGCTGCCCTTGGGTGTGATTATTTACCAAGGTCTGCAAGTTGGCCCTTAAGTGATGAGCAAACACAGCAGTGGTTGCAACAAACACCAAATTTTTATCAGGGAGTAAAAGCGGCTTACGCTCAACATCAAGTGGTAGCGATTGGTGATTACCACTGGAATAACCGAGTAATGGCTGAGGTGAATGGCTTGTTGCAGCATCCTGAATTTTTACACCAAGTAAAACAATTAGTGGTGGAATTTGGCAATGCTCGTCATCAACAAGCAATGGATGATTACTTAAATGGTAAAACCGATGATGAACTTGTATTAGATGCTGCACGTCGAGATGCTTTATTTTTTACGGCATGGATGCCTGAGGTTTATGCGGATTTTTTTAAAATCGTACGTGCTTACAATTTAAGTGTTAATGAAGAGAAGCGGGTTAAGGTCTGGTTAGCAGAGTCGCCTTTTTATTGGGAACGCATTACTGGCCATGACCAATGGCAACAAGCCGCGAATCATAAAACCGATGGTTTTGTGAATGCCGCGCAACAAGCCATGGCCAGCGGTGATAAAGTATTCATGGTATTTGGTGCATTTCATTTGTTGAATATTGAGCCTCAGCCTAAAACGGGTGCATTACCAATGGCGACGTTATTGAAACATGCATACCCGAATAAAATATTTACAGTGTGGCCAATCACCGAGCCACAAATTAATGAGGCCTTGTCATCGTTAGCGGTACCGTCATTACTGCCCACAGCTGTTCCTGCTGCCAGTGAACTAAAGCTGGTGGACATTCTGCCTAAAGCTCGTATTCGTTTAGGCAGGCTTGATCGTAAAGAGGATTCTGTACAAAAACTAATAGATGGCCTGTTGTATGTGGGTCCTAGTGAGCGTTTAAACCAGTTCCCTGAGAGTATTATGCAGGATCAAGCTTGGTTAACTGAAATGGAAGCACGTCTGAATATAGTAGGTGGGCGACCGTTATCTGCTTTTAAAGAGATTGTAAGTAATAGTGCATTGGCAAACTGACTGGGCTGGGCATAACCTGGACTAACTGACTAAAGATATTTTTTTTATAAGTAGTCAAAGTAGCTAATGATTCTCTATTATTAGGGTATCCAGCAGTATACAAGATACCCATATGACCTATTGTGTTGCCATAAAGTTACAAGACGGCTTGGTATTAACCTCAGATTCGAGAACGAATGCAGGGGTAGACCATATTGCCAGTTTTAAAAAGCTACATACCTTTGAAATCGCAAATGACCGCGTTTTGTTTATTCAAAGTGCTGGTAACTTAGCGACCACGCAAAGTGTGCTTTCAATTATTGAGCAGGGCATCAATGTTGCTGAAAAGCATATCTTAAATACCCATACTTTATTTGAAGCAGCTGAAATTGTTGGTCGTATTATTAGAGAAGTGATCGCCCGAGATGAAGGGCAAAATCAAGGCATTGATTTTAGCTGTAATATGTTGCTCAGTGGTCAAATCAAAGGGGATGTCCCGCGTTTATTTCACATCTACCCTCAAGGTAATTTTATTGAGGCCTGTGACGATACGCCATACTTTCAAATTGGTGAAAGTAAATATGGCAAGCCTATTTTGGATCGCATCATTCAATTTAATACGCCACTGAAACAAGCACTGCAATGTAGCCTGATATCTATGGATTCGACGTTGCGTAGTAATTTATCGGTGGGCATGCCGTTAGATTGCATTACCTATACAACAGATAGCTTAACGGTGACGGAAAAAATGCGCATTGATGAAAATCATGCGGGTTTTGCTAATTTGCGACAGGAGTGGTCAGCGGGGATCAAAGCCTTAGTGGATGGGCTCAATATCCATATTTAATTCAGATCGGCCAATCTAACAGCTAGATTGAGCCGATTCTTGAGCAAACGGGTGAGCTTAATTTTTGGCTTTTAAGGTTTTGACACCTTCTGATGTACCCATTAAAAACACATCCGCAGGACGACAAGCGAATAAACCGTTTGTCACCACACCCACGATAGCGTTGATGCGCTCTTCAAGTGCGGTCGCACTTTGAATGTTCATGTTGTGCACATCTAAAATCACGTTGCCATTATCGGTTAACACACCTTGGCGATAAACCGGATCACCACCAAGGGCCACAAGCTCGCGCGCCACATAAGAGCGGGCCATGGGAATCACTTCAACCGGTAGTGGGAAGGTACCCAAAATAGGCACCAGTTTGCTGTCATCGGCAATGCAGATGAACTCTTTACTGCATGCGGCCACAATTTTTTCACGTGTAAGGGCGGCACCGCCCCCTTTAATGGCTTGCAGATGATCGTTAATTTCATCGGCGCCATCGATGTAAAACTCCAGCGTGCCCACGTTATTTAGGTCGTGAACCTCAATACCATGGTCCTTTAAACGTTGTGCGGTGGCATCTGAGCTGGCAACGGCACCTGCAAATACGTGTTTGATTTTCGCTAGAGCATCAATAAAGCAGTTAGCCGTAGAGCCAGTGCCGACGCCAATAATGCTGTCTTTTTCAAGATGAGGCTGGATGTAATCTACTGCCGCTTGGCCCACGGCCTGCTTTAGCTGATCTTGGTTCATTAGGTTTACCCTAGAGATTTAAGAAATTTAAGTGTGTGATTATATCTAAGCACAGGGCAAAATGGTTACAATAATGCACTTTTAAAATAGGTAAGTTGATTTCCAATGGCGGATAACTACATAAAACGCATACTAGAAGCCAATGTATACGATGTGGCGGTGGAAACCCCTATGTCGCCGGCGCAATTTCTTAGTGACCGCCTAAGTAATACCATTCTAATTAAACGCGAAGACGAGCAGCCGGTTTACAGCTTTAAATGCCGTGGTGCTTACAACTGCATATCCAAGAAAACCCCAGAAGAACTGGCCAAAGGCGTGGTGACGGCCAGTGCCGGTAACCATGCCCAAGGGGTGGCGTTATCGGCACAAAAGCTTGGTATTAAAGCCACCATCGTGATGCCCCGTACCACCCCAGAAATCAAAGTGGCCTCAGTACGTGCCCGCGGTGCAAAAGCCGTGTTACACGGTGATACCTTTGATGAAGCCTTTACCTACAGCCAAAAACTGGTTGAAGAAAAAGGCATGACTTACATACACCCTTATGACGACCCTGACGTGATAGCAGGCCAAGGCACCATCGCCATGGAAATGCTGCGTCAGTGCACAGGTGATATACACGCCATTTTTGTCCCTGTTGGCGGCGGTGGTATCGCAGCCGGTGTGGCGGCGTATGTGAAATACCTGCGCCCAGAAATAAAAGTAATTGCAGTAGAAAGCACCGAGAGCGCGTGTTTAGCGGCTGCCATGAAAGCAGGCAAACGTGTGACCTTGCCTCATGTGGGTATTTTTGCCGATGGCGTGGCCGTGGCTCAAATTGGGAAACACACATGGCAGGTGTGCAAAGATCACATTGACGAATGTATCACGGTGACACCGGATGAGTTGTGCGCCGCCATTAAAGATATCTTTGACGACACCCGCAGCGTGGCAGAGCCGGCTGGTGCATTAGGGGTGGCCGGTTTGAAAAAATATGTGGAGCGCACGGGCATTGAAGGTAAAACCCTAATTGCCATTGAATCCGGTGCCAACATGAACTTTGACCGTTTACGTTATGTGAGTGAAATGGCTGAAGTGGGCGAAGGTCGTGAAGTGATCATGGCCGTGACCATTCCCGAAAAACCCGGTAGCTTCCAGACGTTTTGTAACTTATTAGGCAAGCGCCCAATTACCGAATTTAACTATCGTTATGGTCGTGATGACGCCGCGCAAATTTATGTGGGTGTTAAAGTGCCAGAGGGTGGCAAACAAGATTTGTTGGACGAGTTGGCTGCTAAGCATTATCCGGCGGTTGATTTGAGTAATGATGATGTTTCCAAATATCATATTCGCCACATGGTAGGTGGTCATGCGCCTGAATCGGTTGATAATGAAATTTTATATCGCTTTGAGTTTCCAGAGCGCCCAGGTGCTTTATTGGTTTTCTTAAAAACCTTGGGTAAACGTTGGAATATTTCCATGTTCCACTACCGTAATCACGGAGCGGCAAATGGCCGAGTGCTGGTGGGTTTGCAAGTGCCTAAAGGTGAAGAAGCGGAGCTTAAAACATACCTTGATGAAGTGGCTTACCCTTACTGGGAAGAGAGCGACAACCCTGCGTATAAATTATTTTTACGCTAGATTTAAGTGAGATAGGTTATGAAAGGGCGACGATTTAGTTGCCTTTTTTTGTGCTTGATTGTATGAGTTCATCAAGCGTATTGATGTACCCTTGAATTTTATCACGCAAATGTAAAACCTGTTCGGGTTGTAAGTGAATACTTAATTCTCGAATAAATACCACGGTATTATTTTGGTTGGCTAATTGAATGGCTTTATATGTTTGTGATTTAAATTCGTCAGGGTTGTTTAATATATTTAATAATAAAGGGCGCTTAACGGGTGATAACATGGCTGCCTTTAAGGTTTCTTGATAGGCCCTTAAGTAAGTGACGTGTTCAACTGTGGTGTCTTGTTGTTTATTAATAAAATCCAATAACACAGATGCTTGGGTTGCAGTAATAGAGCCTAGCCAGTCTATTAATAAATCTTCAGTACGCTCGAGTTTTTCTTCTTTAGCTTCTTCAGCTGTTAATGCTTGATAATCATTTAAACGTTGTTGGTTGCGCTCATTTAGTTGCTTAAATAAATAATCAATTTGCTTGGGTTTTAATTGTGAGATAAGTGTCGGCAATCTATCGCTGACATGACGGCGCATAACATGCCAATGCTGAAAAATATCATGAATATGCTGGGTTATGGTGTCCTCAGATAGAGGCAGGGCCGATAGATCATTTAATATGGCCGTTAACTGATCGCGATATTTAGGTAGCTGAGATTGTTCGTGCCAATTTAGTAATTGTGAAAGCTCAACTTCAAGGACTTTCTCTTGCTGTCGGTTGAGGTCTAAATAATCATCGCTATACCAAGCGATGATCCAATCCAAATGGCGGTAAGCAAATTGTGAAGAGCAGCTACACAGTAGCAAGCAAATTATGATGGGAAAAATAACTCGCATGACATGCCCTTAATAAAATAGATATACGTATTACGTTTATATTAAGTATTTGGATGCTTTAAACAGACATAAAAAAAGGAGAGCCATGCTCACTGCTGTCCCACAAAAAAAACTTGATTAACCCTCAACCTAAAAACCGTTATCCCCGACGCGCGGAGCGCTTTGATCGGGGATCCATTTCTACTTTTGTGAAGAATTTGAGTGTTTCATCGGTCAGTTTATGGAGGTGGCCCCCCGCGTTCGCGGGGGAGACGTTGAATTTCTATTGATTTTCAAACTATGGGACAACAGTGGAGCCATGCTCCCCTTTTTTACGTCCCATATTACTTTTTATTTTTGGCCAAACGCTTCACCCAGTAATGGGCATTTTTGATGCCGAGCTTTTCTGGGTCAAAGGTGTATTCATCTACCTTGTTGTTTTTTTGTTCCTCATAATCTTTAAGCGCTTTCATCGCAGGTCTTGCCATGAAAAAGATGATTAAAATACCAATGATGTTTAACCAAGCCATTAAGCCCACACCAATATCACCTAAACCCCATGCAAGATCCGCTGTTTTAACCGTGCCATAAAATACAGACGCTAATAAGGCAACTTTTAAGACACCCATCATGCCAGGCAGTTTAATGCTGCGGCGAATGTAACTGACGTTCGTTTCGGCGATATAGTAATAAGCTAAGATAGTGGTGAATGAGAAAAAGAACAAAGCAAAAGCAATAAAGGGTTTGCCCAAACTAGGCAAGGTACTTTCGATGGCTAACTGTGTAAACGCTGGGCTATTGGCGGCAATGTCGGCCCCAAGGTTTTGTATTAAGTAACCATCAGTTGGGCTGTGTACGTTATAGGCCCCTGTGATTAAAATCATAAACGCCGTCGCCGAACATACAAATAGAGTATCTACATAAATTGAGAATGCTTGTACAAAACCTTGCTGAGCTGGGTGAGAGACATTGGATGCAGCCGCCGCATGGGGGCCAGTACCTTGACCCGCTTCGTTAGAATACACACCACGTTTAACACCCCAACCAATAGCAGCGCCGATCCCCGCCATTGGTGTAAACGCATCACCAACAATCATGCCGATAATGCCTGGTAGTTGCTCAATGTTCAGTGCCACAATCACCAAAGCAATGACGATATAAGCCAGCGCCATAAATGGCACAATGATTTGTGCAACCATGGCAATGCGTTTTACGCCACCAAAAATAATGAACGCAAGTGCAATACAAATCAGTGTGCCGGTTGTGATTTTCGCCGAGCTGATTAAACCCATGCCAGTATTCACCATTTCGCCATCACCAAACGCGGTAGCCACAGCAATACCAATACTGTTTGATTGAATGCCCGGCATTAACACACCACAGGCTAGAATCGTGGCGATAGCAAAAATAATGGCAAACCATTTTTGCCCCATGGCTTTTTCAAAATAATAAGCAGGGCCACCACGGAATTGATCGCCATCTTCTTCTTTATATATTTGTGCCAGAGTGGATTCCACGTAGGCCGTAGCAGCACCTAAAAACGCCACCATCCACATCCAAAACACCGCACCTGGGCCACCAAACCCTATGGCGGCTGCAACACCTGCAATATTACCTGTGCCCACACGACCAGATAGTGAAATGGCTAACGCTTGAAAAGATGAGATACCCTTACTGCTTTCATTTGGGGTAAACAATAAACGCCACATTTCTTTGATGTGTCGCACCTGCATGAAGCGCGTCATGATAGAGAAAAATAAACCCGCAGCTAAACATAAATAAATCAGAGCAGGGCTCCAAATTATGCCGTTAATGGCATTAACAATATCTTGCATGATGAGAACCTTTTATTTGAGTTAGATGCAGAATAACAAAAGCTAAACCGGTTGAAAGTGTAAAAACGGTATTTGTCTAACTTAATTATTTAATTGATTAACTTTGCATCAAAGTTGCGCTTTGACATTCTGCTGTGCCTTCACTTGTGTGAGCGGATGATTCAAAACAGGTCAGGGTTTGTGAGAGGAATGGCAGAGAAGCCCATAGTTAGTGCCTAGTGTGAGATGGGACTCATTGCCTTGTCTTATATCGTCTAGATATAAAAAGACATATATTATGGATGAAATAGCCATATTTCACCTCGTTTCTATTGCCAAAATGCCATAATGTGGAACTGTCTAACAATCGTAAATAGTTGATTTTATTAGTCTATTTTAATGTGGTACAAAAGTGCATTAAATAACTTAACAAACTGTTACAAAACCCTTGGATGCCTCAAAACGGGCATGTTAAGGTGCTCAACCTGAATGACTGTCTGAACAATAATAAAAAACATCAGCGCACTTTCTAAATAATCAAAATCGCCTGACACAGACAGACTTGCAAACCCGAACAATAATAATATCCACGGGAGCCAGACCATGGCAGACAAGTACAAAATTATCGGACCTGTATACGATTTCTTAAGCACCATTTACAGCGGCCGCCAAATACATAAATGCAAAACTGCCATGAACGTTGACCTAAAAGCCGACGACAAAATTTTATTTGCTGGTGTTGGTCATGGCCGTGACGCCATAGATGCCGCAGAGAAAGGCGCACAAGTGACGGTTGTGGATTTGTCTGCAACCATGCTTAAAAATGTAGAAAAGAATCTAAAAGGCAAAAATTTCAAACACCCTATTCGCTTAGTTCACAGTGATATTTTGGCGTTTGATGAAGTGGGTGAATATGATCAAGTGGTTGCCAATTTTTTCCTGAATGTTTTTCCGGAAGAGTTCATGGTGACGGTGATGAAACATCTGGGCACGTTAGTCAAAGCAGATGGTCACTTTGTAATTGGTGATTTCCACTATCCTACCGGTAATGTCTTAACAAAAGCGTTTCAAAATGCCTATTGGTACATCGCCGTGGGTATTTTTACTATCTTTGCTAAAAACGCTTTTCATAAAATTTATAATTATCCACAACACCTTGAAAACCTAGGTTTTTCTATTGAGAAAAAACAATCCTTCAATGTGTTATTGATTCCTTCGTTGTGGTCAATGAAGGCATCACGTAAGCAAATTGCGAAACCTCAGCAAGAAGACGCCGCTTAATAACAGCGGCCTTATTTGCACATAATAAAAACAGAGGTCTGACTATGAACAAAGCCGATATTGAAGCCACAGGCATAGCCCATGAGCACGAAGCTGCTCATGGTGGTGGCGTATTTACGTTTTCTGAGCGTGTCGAATACCTTAAGAAATTTGGTCGTCATTCCATGGCATTTTCAGCGTTACAGCCACAAATGCGCTACTTTGACATGGAAGGTGTGGGTTACATTGCTTACCGTAAACAATGGGGATCGGTTGTTTGTTTAGGTAACCCAATTTGTGCAAAAGAAGATCGTGAAGTTTTAATTCGTGCGTTTTACAAAAAATATTCGAGCCCTGTGTTTATTCAAGTCACACAAGAAGTGGCTGACCTTATTCATGAAATTACTGGTTTTTATGCCACCCAGTTTGGCAAAGAAACCTTAATCGACTTAAATACTTGGACCATGTCCGGTAAAAAGAAACAAGTTATCCGTACCGCGGTTAACCATGCTAAAAAAGAAGGGGTAACGGTAAAAGAAAGTTACGGTGAAATGTCTTACCGTGATTTATCGGACTCTTGGTTAAAAACACGCAAATGTAAAGGCCGTGAAATTGTCTTTTTAATTCGCCCAATGGAAATGGATTACAAAGAAGGCACTCGTCGCTTTTTTGCCTACCAAGGGGATGAAATGATTGGCTTTATTTTCTTTGATCCTATTTATGAAAATGGCCATGTGGTGGGATACGTGCCAAATATTAGCCGTGCATCTGAAAAATTCCCACAAGGTATTTTTTACATGTTAATGGTGCAAGCCATGGAAAAATTCAAAGAAGAAGGTGTGCCTTATATCTTCTTAGGGCTTTCACCGTTGGCACTGGATTACCCACCTAAAGCTACAGAGTCAAAAGTATTGCGTTGGATGTTAGAATTTACTGCTAAACATCTTAACTTTTTGTATAACTTTAAAGGCATTGATTTCACTAAATCACGTTTTCGTGGTGATGAAGAGCCCACCTATGCGGTACATAAACGCATCATGCCATCCAAAGACTTTGTCTGCATGTTTAAGATTTGTAACGTAATATAATATAAGCGTTATCAATTGCTGAAACACAA
The DNA here is from genome assembly GCF_030070105.1 of Bermanella sp. WJH001. NCBI lineage: Bacteria > Pseudomonadati > Pseudomonadota > Gammaproteobacteria > Oceanospirillales > Oceanospirillaceae > Bermanella > Bermanella sp. WJH001. The sequence continues at coordinate 1,057,749 of NZ_JASJOO010000003.1, forward strand.
ACCCGCTTATGGCGGGTTTTTTGTGTCTGTTTGGTTGGTGTGTTCAGCGGAACGCATCATCCCAAAACCCTACCTAGCATCAATGGTTTGTTGTGCCACAATATCCGGCATATTCGATAAGCGCCTAATCGGCACGAGCTATACTGTGACAATAGAAAACTTCAATTTAGATTTTAGCAAAGTGGTGGTAATTGAAACCCATAAACAGCCTTGGCAAGATTCTCCAATGGCGGGTGTGCGACGTATTCCACTTGAGCGTGAAGCCGCTGAAAGTGGGCATGTAAGCAGCATTGTTGAATATGCAGCAGGCTCACGCTTTAGCCCCCACTCACATCCATTAGGTGAAGAGATCTTTGTGCTTGAAGGTGTGTTCAGTGATGAGAACGGCGATTACCCAGCTGGAACTTATCTGCGTAACCCGCCGGGTTCATCCCATGCACCATTTAGTAAAGAGGGCTGTAAAATACTGGTGAAACTCAATCAGTTTCAAGCACAGGATCGACAGCCAGTTGTCATTGACACTCAAAGCACCCCTTGGTTACAAGGGCAAGGTAACTTGCAAGTGATGCCGTTACATGAATTTGAAGGGCGCAATACGGCCCTTGTGTTTTGGCCAAAAGGCGAGCGTTTTGTGCCCCATAAACATTGGGGAGGTGAAGAGATATTTGTATTAAGTGGTGAGTTTAAAGATGAACATGGTCGTTACCCAAAAGGCACTTGGATACGCAGCCCACATTTGAGTGAACACTTCCCGTTTGTTGACGAAGATACCGTGATTCTGGTGAAGGTTGGACACCTTTGATTCGCTGAGCTGTTTGTTACTTGGCGCTTTGCGCACGGCGTTTAATACAACTTTGCAGCAGGGTGGGTGAGTACAGCCTAACCCATCAAAATACATGGTTAAAAATATATGTACGAGGTTGCCCTGCGACCGAATAGCAATGACTGTAACGAATATAATTTTGTAATAGTTAAAGCATAAATGATTCACTCGCAGGTGTAGCATGCCCCATGAGCATAACGAATGCTTTGTGTACGAGTTCGTACGAGTTTGAGTTCTTCTTTACATATAACTAAAAGCAATAACGTGGGGATTGAAAACTGCGTATAACATAAGTACGAGCTTGCCCTGCGACCGAATAGCAATGACTGTAACGAATATAATTTTGTAATAGTTAAAGCATAAATGATTCACTCGCAGGTGTAGCATGCCCCATGAGCATAGCGAATGCTTTGGGTACGAGTTCGTACGAATATGCTTAACATCTAACATCTAACATCTACCATCTACCATCTACCATCTACCATCTACCATCTAACATCTAACATCTAATATCTAACACTCAAACCTTATTTTTTGCCTCAATCCATTGCGCCATATATTGGGTTGATTTCATGGTGTGATGGCGCAGCATGCTACCGGTGAAATTATTTAGGCGATGAGTTTCTAAATTGTTTTTAATATCATGTAAGCGCTCAATTAATTGGGCGCTGTAAATTTCCCAAGCAAAGCCTGTATTTAAAAATGATTCACACTGATTTTGCAGACTTAACCATGAATGTTCATTGTTATATAGATCAACCGCATAACTAGAAAACTCGTCGAAGTTGTCACTCACATGAGCGGTTATCAGGCCCTCATGTGCAAATAAACCCTCGGCCCCTATGCTGGTCGTCACAGCGGGTAAACCGCATTGCGCGGCATCTATCATCTTGCCTTTTAAACCGGCACCAAATCTTAAAGGTGCCAATAAAACGCGAGCCTGGCTTAATTCTTTAAACGCGTCTTCGCACCAGCCTTTAATTAAAAAACCTTGTTTTTCGTTATGCAGTTGCGTGGCTTTTTTAGGTGGGTAAGCGCCAAAAATATGCAATTGGGCTTGGGGTAATTGTTTACGAATAAGTGGCCAAATGTGTTGTTTAAGTTGTAAGACGGCATCCCAGTTTGGCTCGTGACGAAAGTTACCTATAGATACAAAATGTTGGCGTGTATGAAAACTTAAATCTGTATTGACTTGAACGTCTTTCAACATAAATGGCACATACTGCAAAATACTGGCGGGCACATTAAATGTGTTTTGCAGTAAATCCATTTCATATTGGCTAATGGTGAGGGTTAAATCGCAGCGATAAATGGCGGCGATTTCACGTTTGGCATGATCACTAAAAAGCGCAGAGTTCGGCACCTCTTTGATTACATGGTGATTGTTTTTAGCAAGTGCTTGGCGAGCAAAACGCAAACAATGTAAGTCTTCACTGTCTAAAATACGTAGGGCCTGCGGGCAATGTTTTTCCACACGCCAGCCAAATTGTTCTTCCATCATGAAGCGGTCAAACATCACCGCATCTGGGTTTAATTGCGTTAGGTACTCATCAAAACTTGAATTGTTTAATTCGATATTGGCGGTGGTTATGCCCACGGCTTGATAATCAATGGCATGTTCACTGAGGGCGGCAGGGGATGCATATTCAATACGATAGCCATCTTGTTGAAAGCATTCAATTAATTGCAGCATACGAGCGCCCGCGGCGCTGGAGTTGGGCTCTGGCCAGACATAACCAATGATTAATAAGGTTTTCATAACAAAGTATCGTAGGCGCTTAAAAAGGCCATTGTACCTGAAACACAAGGCTTTGACCCTGTGCAGACTTTTGGCTGATGCTGGGTATAATGATGGTTTTTACGTTAGCGTGGTGGTTATGTCAGCGTTACCCAAACCCAATTATAAAAATCCCATTCATATGTTGGCCTTTGGTCTGGGCAGTGGTTTATCCCCTAAAGCCCCAGGCACCATGGGGACAATCGCCGCTTTGCCGATTTACTGGTTTTTATTGCAAGACCTGAGTGTTTTAAGTTATGTGATTGTAATGTTGCTCACCATGGTGATTGGTACTTATGTGTGTCACCAAACCTCAAAAGATTTAAACGTGCATGATCACGGTGGCATCGTCATTGATGAGTGGTTGGGTATGTGGTTAACCATGTTTTTAGCACCCCAAGGAATTTTGTGGTTGCTGTGGGGTTTTGTGTTGTTTCGTATTTTTGATATTGCCAAACCTTGGCCCATTAAGTGGTTTGATAAAAACGTACATGGCGGCTTTGGCATTATGATTGATGACGTAGCCGCTGCGGTGGCGGCTTGGATATGTATGCAATTAAGTGTGTGGTTGATTGCGCTGTTATAAGTGAAATCAAATGCGTTAGCGGCGTAAAAAACGCAACCAGCGCCACACGTTTAATAAGCTAGCAAGGGCGGCTGATACGTACGTTAACGCACAGGCTAATAAAATCTTTCGGGCGTTTTGGTAATCACTGTTTTTTAAGTACTGGCCGTTTTTTAAAATGGGTAAGGCTTTTGAAAAGCTGGCATTAAACTCCACCGGTAATGTCACAAAGTGCACGAGTGTGCTGGCTAACATACCCACAATCGCCACGATTAATGAAATGCGCCCCACTCCGGGTAAAAAACTTAAAAACACAGGGGTACTCAATAAGGCCACTTGTGCAATGCGTTCAACATAAAACGCAAATTTAGCCAAAGGCGTGCGCAGTAATAATAGTGCCATGCCTTGTTGGTGTTGAATGGCATGGCCCACTTCGTGGGCGGCGGTGGCCACAGCGGTGAGGGACTTACCGTTAAAATTTTCGCTGCTTAAGCGTACTGTTTTTGTGCTAGGGTCATAGTGATCCCCTTGTTCTGTGGTTTCGAGTTTGACGTTTAGGTCTTGCTGTTTAATTAAGTGGCGGGCAAACTCTCCACCGGTTCCAGGGAAATCTGTACGTTCAGCACTGTGTTTTTTAAGTACGCGCTGTACCCAAAATTGCGGTAAAAAAATCACCGCAATTAAAATGACAAGTAGAACAATCCAAATCATAACCCACCTCAAGTAATTATAAGGACAGTATACGTGAGAGTTTCAAGAATATTCATGGGCTTTTTTCTATTAAGTCTCTCTTTTCTGTCACAGGCAAATATCGTGGCTGTGGGTTTAATGCCGGGCATGGCCATACTTGAAAAAGATGGTCAGCGCTTAGTGATAAAAGCCGGTCAAGAAAAGCAGGGTATTACCTTGATTCGTGCGGATAGCGAGCAGTGTCTTATTGAGATTAATGGTGTGCGCCAGACATTGTTATTGGGGGCTTCGTTAGCCTCAGGTTATACCGTCACCAAAGGGCAAGAAGTACGCTTGCAACAAGATTTTGGGGGGCATTATTACGCACAGGTGAAGTTAAATGGGCGCACGGTGCGTATGCTGGTGGATACGGGCGCGACCACTGTTGCATTAAGTGGCGATATGGCGCGTAAACTGGGCATTGCTTATGCAAAAGGGCGACGTATGCGCAGTGCCACAGCAGGGGGCATTGTGAATAGCTTTTTAGTACACGTGAACGAAATGAATTTAAACGGCATTACTCGTTACAATGTGCCGGTGAGTGTGATTGAAGGCTCCCACCCTGATATTCCGCTATTGGGCATGAGCTTTTTAGGCCAGTTAAAAATTCAGCAAGATAACGGTGAGCTGGTGATTAGTGAGTAATTGTTAAGGCTGTGTGTTACGAAAGCTTGCCAGTTCATCTAAAAGCCATTGCTTAGACGCAATGGCTTTTTTATTGGGGCAGTGTACTTGGTAGGCTTTACCACTCATGGTGCTTTTTGTGGCGCTGAGTTCAATAAAATCCTCAGTGCTTTTTATGTCACCTTGGTAGTAGTGGTATTTCTTTTTAATATGGGCCAGCGCATCAATACCGTTGTACTGCTTACCGTTACGCTCATATTGGCATTGGGTGTGTTCAACAAAATTAAGTAGATGATTAATCTCTACAGGATTGGCTTGCACCCAATACACATGAAGTGAGAGCACAAATATAAAAAACACGTTTGAAAATGTGGTTTTCAATTTTTACTCCCGATGCAAAACAAGATTAAGACAAAGATTGAACGGCGTTAATAATGCCAGTGCTATCAAGACCCATTTGTGACCATTGTTGTGCCTGTGAGGCATGTTCAATATAGGTATCAGGAATGCCCAGGGTCACCACATTAATGGCAATGTTTTCTTGTGAATAAAATTCTAATACAGCCGAACCCGCACCACCCATAATGGCGTTATCTTCAACGGTAATAACATGTTGATGATGTTCGCTGATGGTTTTTAGTAGTGCTTCATCAATGGGTTTGACAAAACGCATATCCACAAGCGTGATACGTTTCCCGCTTTCTTTGGCGATCGCATCTACCGCCAATTTGGCTTCTTTTAACAGTGGGCCAAAACATAATATGGCAATGTCTTGTCCTTGTTGAATGACATTTCCTTTACCAATGGCAAGTGTTTCAGTGGTAATGGTCACTTCCACGTCGCTGGCATTGCCACGGGGATAACGCACAGCCGCAGGGCCATTAAATTGGTAGGCACTGTTAAGCAACAAGCGACATTCGGTTTCATCACTTGGGCAAGCGATGACCATGTTTGGAATACAGCGCATAAAGCTAATGTCGTAGGCACCAGCATGGGTAGGCCCGTCTGCACCCACAACACCTGCACGGTCAATGGCAAAGGTCACATCTAAATTTTGTAACGCCACATCATGTACCAGTTGATCATAAGCACGTTGTAAAAACGTGCTGTAAATCGCCACAACGGGTTTGGCCCCTTCGCATGCCATGCCCGCTGCTAATGTCACTGCGTGTTGTTCAGCAATGGCCACATCAAAATATCGATCAGGGAATTTTTCAGAAAATTTAACTAGGTCACTGCCTTCACGCATGGCCGGTGTAATGGCCATAAATTTAGAATCCAGCGTGGCGGTATCACATGCCCACTTACCAAAAATATTACTGAAGGTTTTGGCTTTTTTACTGCTTGCACCCACAGGGGATAGCGCGTGATATTTAATTGGGTCTTTTTCGGCAGGCTCAAAGCCTTTGCCTTTTTTGGTGACGATATGTAAAAACTGCGGGCCTTTTAAGTCACGCATGTTACGTAGGGTGCGCACCAATGCTTCTAAATCGTGACCGTCGACTGGGCCAATGTAATTAAAACCCAGCTCTTCAAAGAAAATACCAGGAGTGAAAAACCCTTTAACGTGCTCTTCGGTTTTACTGGCTAATTCCCAAACATGCGGAATGGTACTTAATACTTTGCGTGAGCCTTCGCGCATTGAGTTATAGGTTTTAGAGCTTAATAATTTAGCAAGATATTTATTTAAACCGCCGACATTTTCACTGATAGACATGTCGTTGTCGTTTAAAATCACCAGCATGTCGGTATCGGTATGACCGGCATGGTTTAACGCTTCAAATGCTTGGCCGGCGGTCATGGCGCCATCACCAATAATGGCGGCCACTTTTTTGTTGCTGCCGGTTTTTTCTGCGGCAATGGCCATGCCTAATGCCGCACTGATTGAAGTGGAAGAGTGGCCCACACCAAAGCTGTCATATTCGCTTTCGTTGCGTTTTGGGAACGGAGATAAACCGTCTTGGGTACGGATGGACGGTAACTGCTCACGGCGGCCGGTTAAAATTTTGTGGGGGTAGGCTTGATGGCCTACATCCCATAATAAAATATCGTCAGGTGTGTTGTAGACATAATGCAAGGCAATGGTTAATTCAACCACCCCCAACCCCGCGCCAAAATGACCGCCACTTTGGCCCACACTGAAGAGTAAATATTCACGTAATTCACGGGCGAGTTGCGGCAACTGGTTCGCAGCCAGCTGACGTAATTGGTTGGGAAGATCAACACTATCCAGTAATGGAGTACTTGGACGGCTGGTAGGGATTTCCTGGAACATCTGTTACCCAGTGCAAACATGACATTTAAGGGGCGGTATTCTACCCGTTATCAGTCAAAAAGTAATGAACGAGGCGGGTCTTAATTGACCCGCTTAATGATGTAATCGGCAATTTGGCGTAATGCTTGTGCATTTTCCCCTAGGGGTTCAAGTGCGTCCATGGCGGCTTGGTGCAATTGGGCCGCTTTTTGTTTTGCCCCATCTAAGCCCAGTAAAGAGACATAAGTAGGTTTATTCAATGCCGCATCGGCCCCTTGGGTTTTGCCAAGGGTTTGGGTATCACTGATCACATCTAAGATATCGTCTTGTACTTGAAAGGCTAAACCAATGGCATCGGCGTACTGACTGAGGGCATGTTTGGTTTGCCCATCAAGGCTGGCTTGGCATTGGGCACCCAATAACACACTGGCTTTAATCAAGGCGCCGGTCTTATGGTTGTGCATGTTTTCAAGGTAGTTCAAATCAACGTTTTGATTGACGGCCTCAAGGTCTAAACTTTGCCCCCCCGCCATGCCATATAGGCCACTGGCCACAGCTAGGGTGTTCACCATCGATAGCTGTTGAGCGGGCTGTAGGCCGTCAATTGGTGCGCTTAATAAGCTAAAGGCTTCGCTTTGCAGGGCATCGCCAGCCAAAATGGCACAAGCCTCATCAAAGGCAATATGGCAAGTGGGTTGGCCACGGCGTAAATCATCGTCGTCCATGGCAGGTAGGTCATCATGTACCAGTGAATACGCATGCACCATTTCAATGGCAAGAGCGGCGTAATCAGCATGATTTAAATTGGCTTGGCAGGCTTGTGCACTGGCATAAACAAGTAACGGCCGTACTCGTTTACCACCGTTGAGTAAGCTGTATTTCATTGCTTCTAATAGGCGCGCAGCATCGGCACTTGGGAGCACATCATCATTAGCAAGCATGTTAGTAAAGCGTTCAACGGCCATGTTTTGAAATTGGCTAAATTCCATTACTGCGCATCACCTTCAAACGGCACGGCTGTGCTTTGGCCATTTTCTTCGATTAGAAGCTGCACTTTTTGTTCGGCTTGGCTCAGTGCTTGTTGGCACTGGCGGGTCAATTTAACCCCTTGCTCAAATGCTTGCAGGGATTGTTCTAAGGTAAATTCACTGTTCTCTAGTTTTTCTACTAATGATTCTAATTGAGCCAGTGATTGTTCAAAGTCGATGGGTGCTTGTTGGTCAGCCATGGGGTTCCCTAATTTTAGTCGCACAGCGACCATTCGATGATTTGCGCAATTGTAGCCTATATGGCCGTGCAAACTGAAATACTCTGTCTAGACTCATAATAAGTGGGAGCCCAAATATTATGGAAGTCAGGGTGATGCAGTGGATTTAGCGACGATTGTAGGATTATTAGGGGCATGGATCATCGTAATTTTTGCGATGGTCTTGGGTGGCGATCCGGCCATGTTTGTGAATATCCCCTCGTTATTGATTGTGGTGGGCGGTGCGATTTTTGCCGTACTGATGAAGTTTGAACTAGGTCAGTTTTTAGCGGCGGGGAAAATCGCTGGTAAAGCATTTAGTTTCAAACTGCCTAAACCTGATGCCATGATTGAAGAGATTGTTGAGCTAGCAGGTGAAGCCCGTAAAAATGGCTTATTAGCACTTGAGGGTAAAGAAGTCAGTTATGACTTCTTAGCTAAGGGGATTCAATTGCTGGTGGATGGCCATGACCCTGATGTGGTGAAAAGTCTGCTGGGCAAAGACGTCAGCTTAAGTGCCGACCGTCATAAAATCGGAACACAAATATTTTCACAATTAGGGGATGTTGCCCCCGCCATGGGCATGATTGGTACGCTGATCGGTCTAGTGGCCATGTTGGCTAACATGGATGACCCTAAATCAATTGGTCCGGCCATGGCCGTTGCACTATTAACCACCTTGTACGGCGCCATGATGGCCAACATGTTTTGTCTGCCAGTGGCCGATAAGTGCAGTTTGCGATCGGATGAAGAAGCGCGATTACAAAGCATGGTCATTGATGCCTTGCTGGGCATTCAAGCTGGGCAAAACCCCAGAGTGATTGAGTCGCTGTTGCGTACTTATTTACCCACATCAAAACGAGGCGAGGATGAATAATCTTCACCTATTCACGGACGAATAAAGGAGCAGATTCATGGCTGATGAAGATGACGCTCCGGACTGTCCCGATTGTCCCGTCTGTCCCCCCAGTTGGTTAGCCACATTTGCAGACTTAATGTCATTGCTTATGTGCTTTTTTGTACTGCTGTTATCGTTTGCAGAAATGGACGCGTTAAAGTTCAAGCGTCTAGCAGGTGAGCTGCGCATGGCGTTTGGTGTGCAAACCACCATCAATGCCGATGACCCGCCAAAAGGCACCAGTGTCATAGCCAAACACTTTAGTCCATCAAAACCTGAACCGACGCCAATCAATGAGATTCGCCAATCCACCTCGGATATTACCGAAAGCAGTTTAGAGGTCTTGTGTCAGGATGCCATAACCGCGCAAACCGAAGCCCAAGGGGATACAGGTAAACAAACCCGTGAAGTGGCGGTGCCGTCGTCACAAGCAAAGGCTCAAGCGGAAGCAGAAGAGACGGCATTTGAAATGGCCAGTGAGCTGGAAAAAGAAATTTCAAAAGGTCAGGTGGAGTTAGAAACCCAAGGCAGCAAAATCATCATTCGTATTACTGAAAACAGTTCATTTAAAGGGGGCAGTGCATTTGTTGAAGACGCGTTCTTGCCTGTGCTGGATAAAATTCGAGAAGTGTTAGTTGAGGTGCCTGGGCGCATTAGCGTAGAAGGCCATACGGATAGCACTCCGCTAGGGCGGGGTGGGCGTTACAATTCAAACTGGGAATTAAGTGCAGCCCGAGCAGCATCGGTGGCCCAATATTTATTTATCGCCCCAGAGATGGATGAAAAACGTTTCATGGTAGTGGGTCATGGTAGTGTGCGCCCGCTGGTGGACAATAAGACCGCTGAAAACCGAGAAAAGAATCGCCGTGTTGAAATCATAATTGTTAAAAGTGGGCCAAAAGATAACGACGATGAGCCCGAAATAGATACCGAGTCTGGAGATAATCCTTTCTCTGAGCAGCTAAATGCAAGCCCAGAAGATTTTGGCCTAGACCCAGACGAAGTGTTCTAGTGGGAGGAGTAACATGACACAGGAACGTCGCCGTTTTTTCAGAATCGATGACGAGATCGCCATTAGCTTCCATGCATTAGGCGAAGAATACGGGGGGGAAGATAATGTCGATTCCCACGAATTTGTCGATTTGCAGCAAGAATTTCATGTGAGTTTAGAGGTGCAAATTCGTCAAGCCATGGTGGATGTGCGGGCGCAATATCCAAAGCTCGTGCCGCTACTGGATTTAATGAATCAAAAAATTAATTTACTGCATGCCAGTGAAGCACTGGTTGAAGATGCACCGGTACTTAGAAAAGCCAATCTTAGTGCCTGTGGTGTTGCGTTTACATGGGGTGAAGACTTGGCCATCAATCAGCAATTGATGGTGAGCCTTTACCTGCAGCCGAACCATGAACTGGTTCGCAGCACCGCCCACGTAGCTGGGGTGGATCCTAACCCGGATTACCCGGCACAATCCGATGAGCCTTATATTGTGAGACTGGATTTTGATGACATGCACAATGCCTTTCAAGAAGTATTGATTCAGCATGTGGTGCAAAGACAAGGTCGACAATTACGCAAAAAACTTGATGATCAGATTTAGCTTGCCCAATCCCTGTTTTTACCCAGTCATTAGGCCAAGTATATTTTGGTGTTTTGAATTGAATTTAGTATTTTGTCAGCGGCCAGCCTAACAATAAAATCATGATGGTTGCGATGGCAATGATGATGTTCATAGGCACGCCTACCTTTAAGAAGTCACTGAAGCGATAACCTCCTGGCCCATACACCATTAAATTTGTTTGATAACCAAGTGGCGTTGCAAAACTGGCGGATGCCGCCATCATAATTGCAAAAATGAATGGTTCATTATTCAGTGAGGCCTTTTCTGTTATTTCTAACACAATGGGCAACATTAAAACCGCGGCTGCATTATTGGTAATAGTTTCGGTTAACAAGGATACGGCTAAATAAATAATAATGAGAAGTAGCCACGGCGTGCCTCCACTTAAATCAATCATGCCTGTGGCTAAGAACTCTGCAACACCGGTTTTTTGCAGGGCCAAACCCAATGCAAGGGATGCCGCAATGGTGATTAACACGGTAAAATCTAGACTTTTTTCGGCTTGGTTAATTGAACAGCAACCCGTTAATATCATCATGCCTGCGCCAATAAGAGCGGCATTTAACATGCTGATTAATCCAATACCCGCAGCCAACACCACGCCAATTAAAATCCCCCAAGCAAGGTAAGCACGCTCATGCCGCGGAGGACTTTCTTGTAAATCATTTATCAACAAAAAATCTTTATTGTATCGCTGGCGGCTAACAAAAGCGGGCCTTGCCTCTAATAATAATGTGTCGCCAGCTTCTAATTTTATATTGCCTAAATTGCCTTTTACGCGCTCACCATTTTTTGCCACAGCAAGCACAACCGCTCCATAGCGATCGCGGAATTTTGCATCACGAATATTATTGCCAAGTGCCGCGCAATGAGGTGACACCACAACTTCAACTAAACGGCGTTCAGCTCGATCAATGCTTAGAGTGTCGCTATTGTTATCGTCACTGGAGGCAATGATGCCGTTGATGCGTAATAAATCGGAAATGGCTTGTGTATCACCTGCAAAAATAAGTCGATCACCGCCGTGTAGGACTTCTTCCGATGGCACCGCGGTAATCAGTGAGCCATTACGTTCCACTTCAACCAAATAGACACGATCTAAATCACGTAAGCCTGCTTGGGCAATGGTTTTGCCAACAAGGGGACCGTTTTCATCCACACAGACTTCTAAAGTAAATTCCCTAAGATTAGCAAATGCCTTTTTTTCACTGCGATCAGGCAGCCATTTAGGAAACAAAAGCAACATAAACGCCACACCAATGATGGCAACGGGTAAACCCACGGCGGTAATGGCAAACAGCGAGAATCCAGCCTCACCAGTGATGCTTTGATACTGGCCATTAATCACAAGGTTGGTACTGGTACCAATGAGAGTTAAGGTGCCACCTAAAATGGCGGTGTAACTTAAAGGAATCATTAACTTAGAGGGCGGCAGGTTAATTTTGCGACACCAAACATGTATGGCTGGAATCATGGTTGCAACCACAGGTGTATTATTTAAAAAGCCGCTGAGTAATATAACCGGTGCAATAATGCGCCCCATGGCGCTGCGAACAGAATTTGGGTTGCCTAAGACTTTGTTCACTAATAAATCAATGCCGCCGGAACCATGAATACCGGCAGCCATGACAAACATGGCGGCAACCGTAATGAGCCCAGAGTTGGAAAAGCCCGCCAGTGCTTCATCTGCGTTTAATATGCCCATGGCGCTCAAAACAGTCAGCACGGCCATCATGACAATGTGGGGGCCTATTTTACTGAACGATAGAATGGCGAGCGCCGCAGCTGACAGCATTAAAGAAAACCAGCCTTGCCATTCCATATAAAAGTCCTAAGAGTATTGAGAAGGCGCATAATAAATCAGGAATGCTGGCTGTATATAACTATTTCATAAATTATCACAATACATGGGTTGTGCGAGGTGATGCGTTAAATGAGGAATACTGGGACTCGGCTGAATATGGGTTACCATGAAAAACGGTCTGGAAACTTAATTAAGGCTTGATTATGCAGCTAAGCTTGTCATATTAATCGTCTAAAAAATCAACCGATATGGCTTTGAGCGTGTATAATCCCCGCCTATGAAAAAAAACAAACCTGAAGCTAAAGCTAAAAAACTCGCCGATCCATTTGCCAAACGCGAAGCGGATAAATACGACAACCCAGTGGCCAGTCGTGAACTCATCCTTGAAACCCTAGAAAAGCACCCTGTCCCGCTCACTCATATGCAGCTAGTTGAACACCTGCATGTAGAAGGGGAAGATCAAATTGAAGCCATGCGTCGTCGATTAATTGCCATGTGTCGTGATGGCCAATTGGTTGAAGATCGTCGCCGTGCTTATACCCCCATGAGCCAAGTGGAATTGATTCAAGGTCGCGTGCAAGGTCATAAAGACGGTTATGGCTTTTTAATTAAAGATGAAGGGGGCGATGATCTGCACCTTTCAGCCAAACAAATGCGTAAGGTGTTTGATGGCGATAAAGTAACTGTGCGCTTAGCGGGCGCGGATAATCGCGGTAAACAAGAAGCGGTTATTGTGGATGTGGTGCAACGCAATACGCATCAATTGGTGGGTCGTTTTTATACACAAGGTGATAGCGCCTATGTGGTGCCTGATTCTCGCCGTGTGACCCAAGAGATTATGATTCCGGGTAGTGAGATGAATGGTGCAAAAAATGGCCAGTTTGTGGTGGTTGATATCACCAAGCAGCCAGATACTCGCCAGCTAGCCTTGGGCAAAATCATTGAAGTATTAGGTGATCACCTAGCACCTGGTATGGAAATCGATATTGCTCTGCGTAGTCATGAAATTCCATTTGTCTTTCCTGAAGAGGTTGAACAGCAAGTTGCCAAAATCAGCGCGGAAGTAGAAGAAGCGGACAAACAACATCGCATCGATTTACGTGAGCTGCCATTTGTCACCATTGATGGCGAAGACGCCCGTGACTTTGATGATGCCGTACTTGCTCAATACAACGCAAAAACCAAGGGCTGGACGCTCTATGTGGCCATTGCCGATGTGAGTCATTATGTTCCTGTGAATTCCCCGCTGGATGTTGAAGCGCAAAATCGTGGTAACTCCGTATATTTCCCTGAGCACGTTGTGCCTATGCTGCCAGAGAAACTCAGTAATGGTTTGTGTTCGCTAAATCCTCACGTTGACCGTTTATGTATGGTTTGCGAAATGGAAATTTCCCCTGCCGGTGAAATCAGTGGTTATAAATTCTTTGAAGGGGTGATGCACAGCCACGCTCGTTTAACCTACAAACTGGTGGGTAAGATTTTAGAAGACAAACATGAAGACGAAGGGCAAATCCTACGTGAGCAGTATGCCCATATCGTGCCTCAACTCGATACACTTTATGATTTGTATAAAACCTTAAAAGCGGCTCGTGGCGAACGGGGAGCCATTGAGTTTGAAACCGTTGAAACGCGCATTGTGTTTAATTCAGATCGTAAGATTGAAGACATCGTACCGGTTCATCGTAATGATGCGCACAAGGTCATTGAAGAATGTATGTTATGTGCCAACGTGGCCACGGCACGCTTCTTAGAAAAACATAAGCAGCCTAGTTTGTTCCGTGTGCACCAAGGGCCAAGCGAGCAGAAACTAGAAAACCTAAAACAGTATTTAAATGAAAGTGGCTTAGCCCTTTCAGGTGGCTTAAAGCCAACACCAAAAGACTTTTTACAGGTGATGCGCCAAATTGAAGGTCGTCCAGATTCCCATTTGATTCAGAGCATGCTTTTGCGTTCAATGAGTCAGGCGGTTTATCAGCCTGATAACGAAGGGCATTTTGGTCTGGCCTACCCAGCGTACACCCATTTCACTTCGCCTATACGTCGTTACCCAGACTTAATGGTGCACCGTGCCATTCGACAATTAATTCGCAGCGACAATCAAGATGAAAGCCTGTTGCAAACCATCCGCCGCAGCGAAGGGGCCAGTGTCTTAAGCAAAAAAGATATATATCCATATGACATGGCGGCGTTATTGCAGTTTGGTGAACAGTGCTCATTGACTGAACGCCGTGCTGACGATGCAACCCGTGATGTGATGGACTTTTTGAAGTGCGAATACATGCGTGCTCATGTGGGTGACGAATTTGAAGGTGTCATTAGTACGGTGACAAACTTTGGTATTTTTGTTCAGTTGAATGATTTATATATTGAAGGTTTAGTACACGTTACTAATTTAACCAGTGACTTTTATCAGTTTGACCCTGTTCGTATGTTATTGCGTGGTGAACGCTCCGGTCGTGTATTCCGCATGGGGGATACCGTACAGGTTATTGTCAGTCGTGTTGACTTAGATGATCGTAAAATTGATTTCCAAATGCTGGGCGCTGAAAACCAAGGTGGTGCTGCGCCAGCTAAAGGCAAGCCTCGATCTAGTGGTAAACGCACCATCGGCACGGTGCGTAAACGTAAGCCAGAATTAAAAACCACTGGTGAGACCGGCGATAAAAAAGATCCTTACGCCAAAGCAAAAGCCGATAAAAAACAGCTCATGGATGAAGCAAAGAGCGCGGCGAAAAAAAAGAAAAAACCCAGTAAACGCCAAAAACTAAACAACGCAAAAAAGAAAGCCACAAAGAAAACGGCTAAAAAGAAAAAGTAGAGATTCGATACAATTATGAGTGATGAAATTGTTTTTGGTATTCATGCGGTTAGCAATGTATTAAAGCGCTCAAGTGAGCGTGTACGTGAAATGTATGTACAACAAGGTCGTGATGACGAGCGCTTGCAGGAATTATTTTCTCTGGCCAAGCAAAATGGCATTTCAGTACAAGTGGTTAAAAAGGCATTTTTGGATGAAAAAGCCGAAGGCAATCATCAAGGCATTGCGGTAAAGGTGAAGGCGGCGCAAGTTAAAGGGGATAACGAGCTGTTACGTCAGCTGGACAGCCTAGACGAGCCTGCATTTTTACTGATTTTAGACACCATCACTGACCCGCATAATTTGGGGGCATGTTTGCGTACAGCCGATGCTGCTGGCGTGCATGCGGTGATTGCGCCAAAAGATAAGGCGGTGGGCATTACCTCCACCGTGAGCAAGGTAGCCTGTGGCGCTGCTGAAACCGTCCCTTTTTATCAAGTCACCAATTTAGCCCGCTGCCTTAAAGAGCTG
Organism: Bermanella sp. WJH001; assembly: GCF_030070105.1. Lineage (NCBI taxonomy): Bacteria > Pseudomonadati > Pseudomonadota > Gammaproteobacteria > Oceanospirillales > Oceanospirillaceae > Bermanella > Bermanella sp. WJH001. The sequence continues at coordinate 1,073,416 of NZ_JASJOO010000003.1, forward strand.
CAAGAGCGAGGAATTTGGCTCTACGGTACCGCAGGTGAAGCCAGTGAATCGGTATATAAAACGGATTTAAAAGGCCCAATTGCCATCGTTATGGGCGCTGAGGGTAAGGGGCTGCGCCGTTTAACCCGCGAAGCCTGTGATCATCTTATCCACATCCCTATGAAAGGGGACGTGAGCTCATTGAACGTATCGGTGGCAGCAGGGGTGTGTTTGTTCGAAGCCCTTCGCCAGCGCACTTGCGACTCATAATCGTCCTATATTATTGGGGCATTTGCCCTTTTCTTGTCTACTCTTAGTGTATGGTTAAGTACATTAAGGGTCTGACAATTTGCGGAATCTCAAACATATCCATTTAAGACCTCTTTATCGGCCGCTTCCATGAAGCTACGTGGCTTATCGGGCCGTTTGGCCATGCTGATGGTATTTGCAACACTGTTAATGCAGTTAGGGCATGGGCTCTATCGATTTTCAGTGGATGTGCCTAAAGCGAAAAACAAAAGCATTGAAGAAATCAATCAACTGGTTTCGAGTTTACAGCCTGCCTTAGCCGAAGCCTTGTACCAATATAATGAAACCCTATCAGATAAATTATTAAAAGCCTTTTATAGTAAAGCGGCAGTGCAAACCGTTTGGATATTAGATCAAGATGGTTCTGGTGTGGGTGTTTGGGTGCGTACAGATGCGCAACTATCGGAAGAGCGTTACGAAGTTACTTGGCCTTTGATTTACAAAGATGATGAAATTGGCAGCTTGGTACTGTTGATTGATATGGCGGTGGTTGAGAGCGCGGCTGTTAGTCAGATTTGGAGCGTTATCTTATTCTCCGTGATGATCGGTTTAATCGCGCTACTGCTTTTATATTTTATAGCTCAAGCCATAGTGACGCGACCTGTGGAGTCATTATCAAGCGTGGTGGGTATTATAAATAGTCATGCGTTTGTTAAAGATGATGTGAAGGCCATCGATGCTGTGCGCGCAAATTATGAAATTGAAGACTTAAGGTTAGCCATCAAAAAGATTCTATACGAACTAGCCGAGCACCTTGGTCGCAATCAACAAGATATGATGTCACTTAAGGAATTTAACCAAGCACTTGAAGAGAAAGTGGTGAGTCGAACGCTTGAGTTAGAGCAGGCAAAAGAAAAAGCAGAAGTCGCCAGTCGAGCAAAAACAGATTTTTTAAATGTGATTACCCATGAGTTGCGCACACCATTAAACGGTGTACTAGGATTCTCCGGCATTTTAAAAAATAGAGACCTTGCTGAAAAAGATAAAAAATTAGTACTGGGCATCGAGCAATCCGGCCAAGGTTTGTTATTGCTACTTAATGATATTATTGATTTTGTTGGTCTTGAAAGTAAGTCGCTAGACCGGCAGGTTTTTGCAGTTTATGACGCATTATCTTCTTCATTTAATGATCAAAAAGAAACGGCAGAGAAAAAGGGATTAGAGTATAAAATTGAAGTAGACAATAGCCTGACTCTCAATGGTGATCCTAAACGGTTATCTGTTCTGGTGCGCCAGCTGTTATCAAATGCAATAAAATTTACCCATGAAGGCAGCGTCACATTATCTTGTTACGCTCAACAAGATGGCAAAGCATTGTTATCCATAACCGATACCGGTATTGGCATGGAAGAGAGTGATTATGGCGACTTTTCATCAGAAATGTTTATGCACGAAGCATTCACCCAAGCTGAGCAAGGCTTAAACCGTGCTAGTGAAGGTTTGGGTTTGGGATTATCTATTGCTGGGCGCATTTGCAAAAAGTGGCCTGCACAAATGCGTTTTGAGAAAAACACGCCACAGGGCACAAAGGTGTGTGTTGTTCTGGGCGATGTTGAGCTGTAATTTTTATAATTTTAGTTGTGCGCGAAGTTGCTTTAGATGGTCTTGATTTTCTTTGCGCGTTAACGGCGTTGTGATGTCTGCAGGCAGTGCCTTGTCCATAGGGACATCCAGTTTTTCCCCTTTTATGACTCTGTCGCATAACATTTCATAGTTGCGTTTGAATACCGGAAACACCTTGTCTTTTGGTTCACTGGCTAAGAAAAACCAGTCACTTGCCAAACCGGCAAAATACACCGCAGGGTGACTCCATTGGTAGTGTTTTTTCGGTTGTGGTGCACGGCATGCTTCAATATAAGCACTATCGACACAGGGTAAACCAAATGCATCGTAAGCATGGTCACAATGACTTTTGAATTTTGCAATGGAAGGTAAAAAGGTTTCTTTGCCGATAATGTCATCGGCCACTTTCATTAATAAATTCACCGGGTAGTGGCTTAAGTGTTTAGCCCAAAGACGCTTTGCTAAATTTGACTGCTCTGCATTAGGGTAGGCAGCATGATACTGATTGCCATAACCCACTGCGAGCACTTCAAAAACACCGTTAACCGCACTGATTAATTGCGGACTAAAGCTTTTATCAGTTTGCCCAGCTGGTGTCGCTGAGTCGCTCTTCAAGGGTTGTACTTGCAATGTAATCTCGTTGAGAAGTTGCTCCGTTACCTTGCTGACCATTTAAGCGCTTACTCCATAAGTGTTTAGCATGCTGCAAAAATTTACTATTCCAAGAGGTATGCAGTTGATTGCTGTCTCGCCAGTATAAAACAAATTCAGGTACGATGCTTTGAGCAAATGCACGGTCAATGCTGGCCATGGCTAGAATCTCAAATACATCCTCGCTTGGCTGCCAGCCGTCTTTCATCGGTACGGGGTCACTAGGGTGAGCTAGGCTGGCGCTAAAACGGGCCCACTGACGGCGAACCCAGGCGACAAATTTTGTGTTCCAAGTATCGTGCGCATCCCCTTTTTCCATCCAGTACAAAATAAATTCGCTGACACAGTCCTGAATAAAGCTGGCATCTACATCGGCTTTTTGCAGTATGTCTAAGGTAGATGCTTCTGGCTGCCATTGCGCTGTCATTTGTTGCTTGCGGTTAGCATCCCCTTGGAAGACTGCCGGATGGCTTTGATCTTCTTTGTTGCGCTTGTTGACCCAGCGTATGAACATGGTGGACCAGCTAGCGGCTAAGGTGCCTTGGCTTTGGTGGTGATACACAAATTCTTTTATTTGCGCTTGTGCATAACGCTTGGATATTCCTAGGGTTTCAGCAATGTAGCGCAGGGTTTCGTGATCCGGTTGCCAATTGCCTGCGATGACATTTTTGTATTGTTGCTGAGATTGTTTATAAGCTTGCTCAGTTTTGCTTTGCTGGCTGCTGGCAGGTGCCTTGGCCTGAAAGCTATAAAACAACTGGTCACTTTGACCAAACGGCGGGCTGTTGTAGTGCACAACCCCCTTGTCAGATAGGTTTTTTAAAATACGTTTGATATGGCTGTCGTCCCAAAATGGCAACCATTTACGCAGGGTGATCTTATTGATGAACTGCCAGTCAGCATCATGGGGCTGAGCACCATCGTTAAGGGCTTGCAAGACAATGGCTTCTTCAAGACCTATGGTGGCAGCAAGGCTAGGGGAAACCACTAGCATGCGTTCTGGAATTAAACTATGACCCATAATTACTACGTATTCATCTAAAAAGCGGTACAATGCCAGAGGATTTGCAGGGTGTAACTGCATGACTAGGCTAAAGTATTTGTATTAAATTACCTAGGACATTTCGTGTATTAGGTAACAAAAACCAGTTGGCCGATGGCCAAGGTGCGGTTACAAAGTATGCATCGAGTTCATATTGGATGCGTTGCAAATTTGAACCCGCGAGTATAACGCATTTTTATCAGGCAGGCAGTATGGCAAGGGCCACACAGGCAATTATTGATCTCCACGCATTGCGTGAAAACTACCAGCTCGCCAAACGTGCTGCACCGCACAGCTGTGCTTATGCGGTGGTGAAAGCAAATGCCTATGGTCATGGGGTGGCTCAAGTGGCCAATGCATTGGCCCCGTCTGCGGATGGCTTTGCCGTGGCCTGTGTTGATGAGGCCGTCACATTACGTGAGCTAGGTATCTTGCTTCCAGTGCTGGTGCTGGAAGGGCCGATGGATCTACAAGAGTGCCAAACGGCCATTGACCTGGATTTACAGCTGGCGGTTCATAATGCACAACAGGTGCAATGGATCTCTAGTTTAAGTTCGGGCTGTATCCATGTGTTTGTAAAGGTGGACAGCGGTATGCACCGTTTAGGCTTTGCAGTCCATGAGGTGCCAGGTGTGGTGAGTCAGTTACGGGCTTTGAATGTGGTCAGTGATATCCAGCTCATGAGTCATTTTGCCTGTGCAGATGAAACCGGCCATCCGTTTATCGAACAGCAAATAAAAGCCATGGCACCGCTGGCTGCCATGAAGCTGCCCATGAGTTTATGCAACAGTGCTGCGGTTATGACGCTGCCTCAGTGTCATCAACACTCTATCCGCCCTGGTATTATGCTTTATGGCTCAAGTCCCCTTGTGGATAAAACGGGATCACAGCTTGGTTTACTGCCGGTGATGACGTTGCAAAGCGAAATCATTGCACTGCATGACGTGCGTGCGGGTGACAGTGTGGGTTACGGTCAGGCCTATATTGCGAAGCAAGATTGTCGAATTGCAGCGGTTGCTATTGGTTATGGGGATGGTTACCCACGCAGTGCCAAAAAGGGCACACCGGTATTAATTCGCGGACAAAAAAGGCCCATCGCTGGCCGAGTTTCAATGGACATGATTACAGTGGATGTGACTGGTATGGAAGTTGCTCTTGGAGATACCGTAACCTTATGGGGGACGGGTTTGAGTGCCGATGAGGTGGCTAAATTCTGTGACACCATTTCTTATGAATTATTCTGCCAAATCACTGCGCGCGTAAAGGTGCGATATCTCGGTAGTTAATTTACGAATGCACTTTATCAGTGCTTAAAACCGTCTAAACTTTAACCAATAGGTTGGTTGAACAATTGTTTACAAAAAGCCAATTCCCCTTGGCTTTTTTGCTATGATATGTGCCCATATTTCGCCGTGTAGTCATAAAACGTCACGGCAGTCCTGCCACTTACTTTTACAAAAAGTATAAGTGCGTTGCACTGGCAGCAGACCCGTTTTTATTAAAAGTAGAGCGCAAAAAATGACAGTCAAAACAGTAGATGTGTTGTTAGTCGGAGCCGGTGCCATGAGCAGTACGCTGGCTATGATCCTTCAACAGCTTGATCCTTCGTTAAAAATAACCGTGATTGAACGCTTAAAAAGCGTTGCAAAAGAAAGCACCGATGGCTGGAATAATGCGGGTACGGGTCATGCTGCTTATTGCGAACTGAACTACACCCCAGAAGATGATCAAGGCAATGTGGATATTTCTAAAGCCCTAACCATTAACTCTATGTTTGAGTTGTCATTACAGTTTTGGAGCCATTTGGTTAAAACCTCCGTATTGCCCAAGCCTCAAGAGTTTATTAATCGCACGCCGCACTTAAGTTTTGTTTGGGGCGAAAAAAATGTTTCGTTTTTGAAAAAGCGTTTTGAATTAATGAGTGCACATCATTTATTTAAAGGCATGCAATACAGTGAAGACCCAGAACAATTAATGCAGTGGATGCCATTAATTATGAAAGGTCGTGATTTAACAGAACCTGTCGCAGGCACATTTGTGCCCCACGGATCAGACGTAGACTTTGGTTCACTTGCTCGACATATGATGGCCCATTTAGTTGAGCAAGATGATTTCGAATTAATTTTGAACCATGACGTAGAAGACTTACAGCGCTCAAGCCAAGGTGGCTGGTCTGTCATAATTGAAGATCGCGAAAGTGGCAAACAAAGTCGTATCCGCTCTAAGTTTGTTTTCTTGGGAGCCGGAGGCGGTGCGCTTCCTTTATTACAAAAATCTGAAATCCCTGAAAGCGAAGGTTATGGCGGTTTTCCGGTTAGTGGTCAGTGGCTGGTATGTAAAGACCATGAAGTGGCTAAACAGCATCACGCTAAAGTGTATGGTAAGGCGGCCATTGGTGCGCCACCTATGTCGGTACCTCACCTAGATACTCGAGTGATTAATGGTAAACAAGCGTTATTGTTTGGCCCGTTTGCAGGTTTCACCACTAAGTTTTTGAAGAAAGGCTCTATTTTAGATTTGCCGTCATCCATTCGTGGTAACAATTTGAAACCAATGATGTCTGTGGGTATGAATAACATGGACTTAACCAAATACTTAATCAGCGAAGTGTTTCAATCAAATAGCTCACGGATGAATGCACTGCGTCAATATTTTCCAAAAGCTAAAACGGATAACTGGTCGTTGGCGGATGCTGGTCAGCGCGTACAAATCATTAAAAAAGATGCAAAAGGTGGCGGCAAGTTAGAGTTTGGTACTGAAATCGTCTCTGCAAAAGATGGATCATTGGCTTCGTTGCTTGGTGCATCACCTGGTGCATCAACGGCTGTGCACGCCATGATCGAGGTGATCGAGCGTTGTTTTGCAGATCGATTAGAGAATGATCAGTGGAAAGTAAAACTAAAAGAAATGATCCCATCTTATGGCGAGTCGTTAATCAACGACGCAGACTTGTTAGGCCGTGTGCGTGAGGATACGTTAACCACACTTAACTTAAAGCTTTAGGTTGCTGGCATCTCGCCTCATGGCGAGATGCGCCTCTTTAAACTGGCCGATCTGCGCTAGGTCTAATAATTCTTTATGAACTATAGTTGTGGCAGGACTATGCAGGTCCTGTGTTACTATTGTGTTTTAACAGGGATGAATCCGGAATGCTTTGTTGCATTATTCGGGACTAGTCATCATTTTATGAAACAGTAAAATGTGGCGATTAATTTGCTGGTTCAAACTTTGGATACCTCAATGTTTGATTAGCTGTATGCATGGAAGGCACCATGATTCGTATTTTTGCATTACTTAGTATTTTTATTATCACGCCATCTGTCATGGCCGCAGGGGACACCCTAAAAAGCGACCCGAAAGAAACCTGGGGTTGGCGTACGGCTATGATTACCAGCCTGATGCTCACTTTGGGCACTAACCCCTTAGGCGCGGATGAATATAATATTACGCCTATGTCCTCTACTGATCTTGTGGGTTTGAAACTGGGTTTTCGCTGGCACCCAGATGAGGTAATTGGTAATTTTGCGGGTGCCGAACTGACCCATTATTATTTGTTTGCTTATAATTATTGGCAAAGTACCGTGGTGGATGGCCAAGAGGGTGTGGTTAACGGCGTAGAATTTATTCCTGTGTTTCGTATGAATTGGTCATACTCAAATTTCTTAAGTTTTGTTGAGACCTCGGTTGGTGCCTCAGTATTATCTCAAACTCAGATTAACGATCGTCAGTTAAGCACCAACTTTCAATTTTCTAATTCATTAGCATTTGGTGGCTATTTCAGCCCACAAGCCACATGGACATTACAACTTCAGCATTATTCGAATAACAGCATTAAGTTACCTAATAATGGCATTAACTTTTATAACGTGAATTTTGCTTTTAGATATTAATTGCGCCCTATAGTGTAAATCGTTATTTAAAAAATTACGCCTATACTGAGTACTAGCAACGAGGTTTCTATGCGCGTACTCATCCTTCTTTTTAGTATCAGCCTTTCTACTTCGGTGTGGGCCTGTCAGCAGCCTATCACGATCAATTACGCCCCTTTTGTCAGTTTATTGGTCGTAAAGAAATTTTTTGGTTCGTTTCATGAGCAATTACAGCAAACCTCTGGTTGTGCAGTGTCATATGTGATTCAACGTAATTTTGATGAGTTTGTGGCAGCGTTATATGCCCGTGAACATACTTTAGCCATTGTGCCTGGTCCGTATTTTAATGTACTAAAGCAATTAAATTACTCGGCTGTGGCTTCTCAAATCCAAACAAAACACCGAGATTTATTGGTGATAGCAAAAAAGAAAAGCAAACTGAACTCGTTGGCTGATTTAGCTGGGCGCCATGTTTTAGTTAATAGCCCACTATCTGCCAGTGGTAACTTTTTTTTAGATACCATTAGCAAGTTAGAGTTGCTTGATAAAATGACCATTCAACATCTTAGCTCATACGATAATATGATCCTGTTGGTCTTAAAGGGTGACGCGGATGCCGCTGTGATTATTCCAGAATATTGGGAGGCTTTAGATGCAAGTGTGCGCAATCAGCATTTAAATGTGGTGAAAAAATTACGGGTAAAAACATCAACGGAGTTTGTGGTGCTCAAGGAGCGTGAAGACTTGGCTCCGCTGGTATATCAAGCATTGAATACAGGGTCGATTAAGTGGGGTAAGCCCAATAAGAGTGCTGTGGGACCTAAGTCTTTAGAGCAACTGCTGCAACTCAAACTGCAACAATATCAACAGTCACGGTAAACATATACCTAACTAGTGTCGTTATTTCTTCATTTTTTCTAAATATGCGATTGCTTCAATTACGGCTTTTTCGACACGAGCATCAATTTCTAAGTGTTCTTGAGCGGACATATAAAACGCTAAATCAACCTCATGGCGATAATAACGGGTCGGTAGGTTATTTAATGCAAGGCACGCAAGGTCAGTGAGTTGTTCTTGATTGTAGCCTTTTGGTTGTGCAATGCGGCCTATGGCATCCACCACTTTATTTTCATAGTAGTTTTGGATTTGATCGCTAATAGACATGGTCGGTCTCCATTCAACATTATTGAGAGTATAGTTGATGAACCCTAGTTGTGTGGGGATATGGCTAGATCAGCCTAGGGTATGCAAGGATGACCCAGCAGAACCAGCTTAAAGAGCAGGCTCTGCTGATACATTAAAAAACCGGTTCAATGATGGTTTTTGATATGAGTGAATTACTGACAAAGCAATGCTCATGAGCTTTATGATGCATGTTTTTTATGTCGTCTTGTGATGGTCGTTTATCACCCATAAAAACCGCCCGAGGCTTAAGGCGTACCTCGCTGACATACATCTTGCCCTCACCATTGGCTTCAACGATGGCCGTGGCGGTATCTTCGTAGCTTTCAACTTGTAAGCGTTTTTTGGCGGCCAATAATAAGAAGGTTTGCATATGACAGCTTGCCAAACTGGCGGCCAGCATTTGTTCTGGGTCAGCAAAGGCAGGTGTATTGGCACCTGACATGGGAATGCTATGGCCAGACATTTGTGCATGATGACTGCGCTCAACGTGTTCGTGACTGAATTCACCTTGTTTATGCCATGTAATGCTTGCAGTGTGCTCGCTCATATTTGCCTCTAGATTCTGTGGTTAGCCTGGGTACTGATTATCTGGGACTTCGACTTTATGAACGGTACCGCTCCAGTTATCAAAGCCACCTTGCAGCATATGTATGTTGTTAAAACCCATGCGCTGTAATAGATCCGCAGCTAAGGTGGATCGACCACCATTTTTACAATAGACCACAAGGTGCTGCTTGAAATCTTTAAGTTGAGGGTGATTGCCCACCATAAACTCTAACAACCCCCTTGGGATATGAACTGCGTTGGGTAGGTGCCCCATATCAAATTCACTGGGCTCTCTCACATCCAATAATGTGGCGCCTTGGCTGATTAAACGTTCGGCTTCTTGAGCATCAATAATATGTAGATTCTGGCGGGCGCTGTTGAGCAGTTCGTCTTTTGTGATCGGCATCGTGGTCTCCATTAATACTAATATTAGATTTATCTAATATATTGAGTTAAATACCTTTAGGCAAGAGGCGAATTGTAAACAGTCTAATTGGGCACGCCTTAAGGCCATGATAGACTGGCGCCAGAGGAATGCACATGTTTGATCAAAATGATTTATTGGCCTTAGCCAACATGCCAATGCCCTTTGGGAAGTACCAAGGCAAGGTGTTGATGGATTTACCAGAAGAATACTTGCTGTGGTTTCAGCACAAAGGCTGGCCAGAAGGCCGCCTAGGTATGTTGCTTGGGTTGTGCCTTGAAGTAAAAATAAATGGCCTTGAAGGGATTTTGAATCCACTTCGCGGCAAGCGTTACGTGGTAAATGAATGAGCCTTGTTTGTTTGACACAGTTGGATTTTCCTTACCGAATTGTGCGCTCTAAACGTAAAAGTGCGGCGATCCACATACGTTTAGCGGCGGTAGAAGTGCGCATTCCACACTATGTGGATGATGCCTGGGCGTTAGAGTTTTTACATAGCAAGCAGAACTGGGTTAGGCAAAAATTAGCACAACAAGCTTCACAGCAAGGCTTGCGCCCAAGTGTTGAGGTCGGCAAGCCTATTTTATGGCAAGGACAAGACAAAATAATAGTGTTAGATCCAGCGAGTACTGGGGTATTACTCAAAGATAGCAAACTCATTATAGGTGGCAATAAACAGCACACAATACAGCCGTTACTTGAACACTTTTTTAAACATCAAGCGCGTGAATATATGGTGGCCCGCACTTGGCATTGGGCAAAAAAATATGGGCTGGATCATAAACTTGTGGATGTGAAATTTCGCCGAACCAAAACCAAGTGGGGACATTGCACATCAAAAGGCGTCATCCAATATAATTGGCTGATAATGGGAGCGCCACAGGCAGTGATTGATTACCTAATTTGCCACGAGGTTTGTCACTTACGTCATCACAATCATAGCCCAGCGTTTTGGCAGTTGGTGGCGGTGCATTGTCCTGATTATAAACAGCAACAAGCTTGGCTTAAACACAACAGTATTCGCTTAAGTTGGTGCTAAGATTCAATCAGTTTGAGTTTTTGAGTGCGAGTTAATTTTTTAATTTCAACTTCTCGCTGACATGCAGTTGATCGGCTTACTTGAGCCTCATGATACACAAGGCAAACTGGGCGTCGCACTCGAGTATATTTGGCCCCTTTTTTAGAATCGTGATTATGTTCATGGACACGGCGCTCAAGGTCAGTGGTGACACCAGTATAAAGACTGTTGTCTGCGCATTTTAAAATATAAACATACCAGCTCATGTTACTAAGAATCTGATTTTAAGAACTTATCAACATACCAACAACTGGCTTGCAGTGTAAAACCTTGATTATTAGCCCATGCTAAACCTGCATGCACCAAAGCCTCTGCATGACCTTGACCACGATGACGAAAAGGCACATAGGTGCGAGTAAAATCTAAAATGTTATTGTCTAATAGCTGATACTCAAGCACAGCGGCGTCATCATTTATATTTATGATGAAGCGACTTTGTTCACTTTGATGCTCAATATTAAATGCTGAACTAGGCATGCTTAATTTCTCCATACAAAGTAACATTGTAACCTTGTTTACAAGCCTTATGACACGCTAGCTAGGAAGATAAGATGAAAACATTATTGATAGTGTTTCATTCCCCCTCAGACAATACCCAAGCTATGGTCGATAGCATGGTAACGGCTGTAAACGGGTTATCCTTGCAAAATTTTAACCTAGTTGTAAAACCCCCTTTAGAAACAGATGCCCAAGATGTATTAAATTGTGATGCCATCATTTTAGGCACAACAGAAAATCTAGGGTACATGAGCGGTGCTCTAAAAGACTTTTTCGACCGTATCTATTATCCATGTCTTGAAATTAAACAAGGTTTGCCAGTTTCAGCTATTGTACGTGCCGGCCATGATGGCACGGGCACGTGTCGAGCACTGGAAACAATTCTGACTGGGCTGCGCTGGCGCTGGGTGCAAGACATAGTGGTATGCAAAGGGCCTTGGCAAGATGCTTTTTTAAATAGCTGCCAAGAGCTAGCGCAAGGTATGGCAGTTGGATTAAGTGAGGGGATGATTTAGTGAGTGTGTTGCGCTGTTTAAGTGTGATTATGTTGGCTGTGTTTGCTATAAATTTACACGCTCAAACCATATCGATTCGAGCAGATTACTGGTACCCCATGAACGGTGATCCAACCAGTAAAAAGCCAGGTTATATGATTGAGCTAGCAAAGGCTATTTTTGAGCCGCAGGGTATAACCGTTGATTATCAACTTAAACCTTGGTCTCGTTCGATTCAAGAAACACGCATCGGTAAAAGCGACTGTGTGGTTGGCGCTTATAAAGTCAGCGTGCCAGATTTTATTTTCCCAAAGCAACATTGGGGTCTAGATCAAACCCTTTTTTATACATTGGCCAACGATGACTGGCGCTATTTAGGTGATGTTCGTGCATTAGATAAGCGTAAAATGGGTGTGATTAGTGACTATTCATACGGCAAAAAGCTGGATGAAATATTTATAAAGATAAATGCCCAGAGCGCAAAGGGCGATAATGCATTAGAAACCAATATTAAAAAAATACTCACCGGGCGAATCGATACCATGATTGAAAGCCATTATGTGATGGCAAATAAATTAATGGAGATGCAATTAAGCGATAAAATCATAAGTGCAGGTGATACTCAGCAAGGTGCGCCCATGTATTTGGCGTGTACGCCAAATACCACCAGAACCCAAAAGTTTATAACATTAGTCAATCAAGCCATGCCCAAGCTTAAAGCCTCAGGGCAATTACAAAAAATATTAAGCACTTATAATATCGAAAGTTGGTAATAAATGAATTCATCTGCAAAGACTGAGCTTATTGAGGTTCATATTATTACCGGTTTTTTAGGTGTCGGTAAAACCAGTTGTATTCAACACTTAATTAAACATAAACCCGACAATGAGCGCTGGGCGATATTAGTTAATGAATATGGCAAACAAGGCATTGATGGCAGTTTATTTCGAAGTGATGAAATAATTGTTAAACAAATAGCCGGTGGTTGTGCTTGTTGTGCGGCATTGCTGCCCTTTCAAACTGCGTTAAATCAATTAATTCGTCACGATAAACCGGATCGTATTTTGATTGAGCCAAGTGGCTTGGGCCATGTGGATAATATCGTTAAGCTATTGCAGGATGAAAGTTACCAAATTCGATTGCATCTAAATGGGGTGGTCTGTGTGATTGATTCTCGCCACCTTTCCCTGTCGAAGTATCGATTTCATGAATTATATTTGCGCCAAATTTATGCGGCGGATTTATTTGTGGCCAATAAGAGTGAGCTGTTAACTGAGCATGAGTTAAAACAATTTGATCAGTTTTGCAGTGAATTGAAGATATCGGGAATTAACATTCATCAAGCTCAATTACAATTAGAGGATATTAAAAAACCGATAGTTGATAAAACTAAGCCGTTTCACCTGATGCAAGCAGGCTTGAAATTTTACACCCATGTTTTTAAATTGGGTACTAGGCAGTACGATGCTCAAGGGCTGCTAAAGGATTTAGTTAAATTAAAACTGACGCGAATAAAAGGCTTAATTTCATCAAACAAACAAATGCTGTCTATTAATATTAGTGAGCATGAAGCGAAGCTTGAGCAGCTTAACCCGCAATCTGAGCAAACCTTGCAAGATAGTGTCATTGAATGCATTGATATCGCGCCAATCAATGAGACGACCATCAATAAAATCGTTCAAGAGAATAGAATGAATGGATAGCACACCTTTAAGCCAATGGTTGATCGATCATGAACCCATGGTACGCAGTGTCTGTTTTTTTAGTATTTTGATTATCATGATGCTGTGGGAGGCGTTATCTCCTAAACGTCCACGTAAATATACGCGCCTGCTTAGGTGGAGCCAAAACATTGCTTTAGTGTTTTTGAATAGTTTTATTATTCGACTGGTTTTACCTCTGGCAACCATAAGTGTTGCGCTTTACGCTCAGCAGCATAATTTTGGCTTGTTTAACAAATTTGAATTCCATCCGGTATTCGCATTCATACTCACCATAATATTGTTCGATATGGCCATTTACTGGCAACACAGAATTTTTCATATGGTGCCTTGGTTATGGTCGTTACATAAAGTACATCATGTGGATCAAGATATAGATGTCACCACTGGTTCTCGGTTTCACACTATTGAGATTTTAATATCTTTGTTAATTAAGTTTTCGCTGGTATTGGTATTAGGGCCGCCTGTTGTGGCCATCATGGTGTTTGAAATTATTCTTAATGCGACTGCCATGTTTAATCATGCGAATGTGGCGTTACCGAGTAAGCTTGATCGTTTACTGCGAGTATTGCTTGTTACGCCAGATATGCACCGGGTTCATCATTCGACAATTTTAGATGAAAGTAACCGTAATTTTGGCTTTAATTTAAGCTGCTGGGATCGCATCTTTAATAGTTATCAAGCTCAGCCCTCTAAAGGGCACCTAGGTATGGATATTGGTGTAAAAGATTATACTGACCCGCGCACCACACAATACTTACCCGCCATGCTTTGGCTACCATTTGCCAAAAAGCCCAGCTCACTAAGAGCGCAGGATGTAACGAAAGGGAACTAAATAAGCCGATATGAGTCTGATCATTGGTTACTTTGTTATGAAGCTTTGACAGCCTAGCTGGCAAGGGTAATACTAAACAAAGCGTTGTACTTTTACTTTGGCGATTCATGAAAACACTTAACATCATCATGCTGTGCTTGCTGCTGCTAATACAAGGTATTAGTCAAAGCTATGCGGCACAAATGATGTCGGCCAATGCCACACAGCTTGCTCCTGCTATGACAAACATGAGTGATATGCCCTGTCATGAGATGAATGACACGGCCCGCGTCACTGTGAGTGACTGCTGTGATCAGGATTGCCAGTGCCATACAATGGCATCGGCTATGTTTATGAGTGTTTTGTACTTTGGTCGCGCCCCCTCTGTTGCCACCGTTGCTCGATTTAAACCTTCGTTTGTTTCTTTGCATTCAAAAAGCCTTTATCGCCCACCTATTTTTGCTTAACACACCCAAGTTGCGTCTAAAATTCGTCGTTATTTAAAAAGTGTCGTTAAGTTATGTTTAAAAAATCAGTTTTATTGCCAGTAATAGCATTTGGATTAGGTGCTGTTTTTACCTTTTTATTGGCACCACAATCCAAGCACTCAGCTTTTGTCAGTGAAGAAAAAAAGCCTTTATATTGGGTAGCGCCCATGGATGCGAATTATCGACGGGATGCCCCGGGTAAATCTCCTATGGGGATGGATTTAGTGCCCGTATATGAAGAGGCTCAAGCCAAGCAAGACCCAGCGGGAACCGTCAGCATTTCTTCACAAATAGAAAGTGAGTTAGGGGTGCGCACGGCTCAGGTTGAAAGCCGAGGGATTCGCAAAGATTTAAATGTCGCGGGTTTTGTGCAATACGATGACAGCAGTGTGCAGCATTATCACAGTCGCACCTCTGGCTGGGTGGAAACCCTTTATGTATTTAGTGTGGGCGATCAAGTTAAAAAAGGGGATAAGTTATATGATTTATACAGCCCAGAGCTGGTTTATGCCCAGCAGGAATTTATCTCAGCGTTAAATACCACCAACCAGTTATTGCTTGAATCGTCACGCTTAAAGTTACAAGCATTAGGTGTGAGCAATCAACAAATTCGCCAACTGCAAAATGATAGAAAAATTCGCCAGAAACTGACGTTTTATGCGCAAAAATCCGGATACGTATCTCATCTGAATGTACGTGAAGGCATGTACATTCAACCACAAGTTGAAATACTGGCCACCGCGAATTTAGCCCGTATCTGGGTCATGGCGGAAGTATTTGAATCACAATCCTCATGGCTTGCAGTTGGATTGCCGGTGACAATGAAAGTGAAAGCGTTGGCGCAAAAGCAGTGGCAAGGCAGCATTGATTACATCTTTCCAAATGTGAACGCAGAGAATCGCACGCAACAGGTTCGCGTGGTGTTTGAAAACCCTCAATTAGAACTTAAGCCAAATATGTTTGCGCAGTTAAGTATTAGCACGGAACCGGCGAGCGCGCAGTTAACCGTACCCAGTGAAGCTGTGATTATTACCGGCACAGGAGAGCGGGTTGTACTTGCCTTAGGTGATGGCAAATATCGCTCGGTTAATGTGACCACAGGCTTGCAGGGTCAGGGCTTCACACAGGTATTATCTGGTTTAGAGTTAGGGCAATCCGTGGTCACGTCTGCTCAATTTTTAATTGATAGCGAATCTAATATCGCAGCCGAACTCAATCGAATTGATAGCACCAAAACGGCTTTGAATGAACAAAGCATTGATCGCGTATGGGTGCATGGCAAAATCATCGAAGTACAAGAACACGCATTGATGCTTTTGCATGAAAGGGTTGAAAAATGGCAATGGCCGGCTATGAAAATGTCGTTAGCAGTTGATGATACGATTGATCTTAATGACTACCAAGCAGGGGACGAAATCGGGTTCTGCTTAGACGAGTTTAAAAATAAAACCTACCGCATTACACACATTGAAAAAGTTGAGACAGCGCAAACACCAGCCAGCAGTATGATGACTCACGAGACGATGAAACATGATGATATGGACCATAGCCAAATGAATCATCAAACCATGGATCACTCGAATCATCAGATGGAGAGCGGCCATGATTAACGCCATTATTCAACATGCGGTTACCCATCGTGTTTGGGTGTTAATTGTCACTGTCTTTTTACTCTTGGCAGGGGTGTATAGTGTTAAACACACGCCTGTGGATGCCATTCCTGATTTATCCGATGTGCAAGTAATCGTCAAAACCTCTTATCCAGGCCAAGCGCCACAAGTGGTGCAAGACCAAATTACTTATCCGTTAACCACGGCCATGCTGAGCGTACCTAAAGCCACCACTGTAAGAGGCTTTAGTTTTTTTGGCGACAGTTATATCTACATCATATTTGAAGATGGCACAGACATGTACTGGGCCCGTTCCCGTGTGCTTGAGTACTTGTCTCAGGTAAGCAGCGCTTTGCCTGACGGTTTGCAACCTGAGTTAGGTCCAGATGCAACGGGTGTTGGTTGGGTGTTTAACTACGCGCTAGTGGATAGAACCGGTCAGCACGATTTAAGTGAGCTGCGTTCATTACAAGATTGGTTTTTAAAATTTGAATTGCAATCGGTGGCGGGTGTTTCTGAGGTGGCAACGGTTGGCGGTATGGTGCGCCAATATCAGGTGGTCATTGATCCACAAAAGCTGCGAGCTTATAAATTACCGTTATCCCATATTAACAATGCAATTCGCCAAGCGAACCAAGAACGTGGTGCCTCTGTAATCGAAATGGCCGAAGCGGAATACATGGTGCGCATTCATGGTTATTTAAAAAATATAGAAGACATAAAAAACATTCCGTTAGGTGTCAGCGAACAAGGCACATCATTATTGTTAGGTGATGTGGCCAGTGTCAGTGTGGGTCCGCAAATTCGTCGAGGCATTGCTGAGTTGGATGGTGAAGGCGAAGTGGTGGGTGGTATTGTGGTGATGCGCTACGGTGAAAATGCTCAACAAACCATTGATCGCGTAAAAGACAAACTGAAGCAATTAAAAAACAGCTTACCGGATGGCGTGGAAATAGTGGTGACCTATGACCGCTCGAACTTAATTCAAAATGCCATTGATAATCTCATGGATAAGTTACTAGAAGAACTCCTGGTTGTATCCATTATTTGTTTGGTGTTTTTATTTCATTTTAGATCATCACTGGTGGTGTTGATCAGTCTGCCAGTGGCCATATTATGTGCTTATATCATCATGTATGCACAAGGGGTGAGCGCCAATATTATGTCCCTAGGTGGCATCGCCATCGCCATTGGTGCCATGGTCGATGGTGCCATTGTGATGATTGAAAATGTGCATAAACATTTCTCAAAACAAACCATCACAGAAAAAAATCGCTGGCAGGTAATTGTTGAAGCCTGCCAAGAAGTGGGGCCGGCTATATTCTTTTCTTTGTTGATTATTACCTTAAGCTTTTTGCCAGTATTTACCCTAGAAGCACAAGAAGGAAAACTCTTCACTCCATTGGCGTTAACAAAAACCTATGCCATGGCAATGGCCGCGGCACTTGCGATTACCCTAGTGCCGGTTTTGATGGGTTATTTTATTCGCGGCCATATTCGTGATGAAAAAGAAAATCCCGTTCATAAACTATTTTTAGCCATTTACCAACCGGTATTAGCGGCATGCCTAAAGTACAACAAAACCGTTTTGCTGGGCGCTTTATGTATTTTATTGGCAGCGTGGTTTCCACTTAAACACACCGGTAGCGAATTTATGCCGCCATTGGATGAGGGGGATTTGATGTATATGCCCACCACTTATGCCGGAATATCCATTGGTAAAGCCCGACAAATTTTGCAACAAACGGATCGCTTAATTAAAACCATTCCCGAGGTTAAATCGGTATTTGGTAAGGTGGGGCGTGCAGAAACCGCAACAGACCCTGCACCATTAACCATGATTGAAACGGTGATTCAATTTAAGCCCAAATCTCAATGGCGTGAAGGGGTAACAAAAGAATCCATACAAGAGGAGCTGAATCGGCTAATCGATTTTCCCGGTTTAACAAATGCGTTTGTCATGCCAATTAAAACCCGTATAGACATGCTGGCCACGGGGATTAAAACCCCTGTGGGTATTAAAGTATCAGGGCCGGACTTAACAGTAATTGAACGTATTGGTAAGCAAATAGAAACCCATTTGTCTCAACTAAGTGATACTCGCTCGGTATACAGTGAACGGGTTGTGGGCGGTCGTTATATTGATATTCAGATCGATCGGCAACAAGCCGCGCGCTATGGCTTAAATATTCAAGCATTACAAAATACCGCGCAAGCGGCCATCGGAGGTATTGATGTTACCCAAACCGTGGAAGGCTTAGAGCGTTACCCGATTAATGTGCGTTACCAGCAACACTATCGAGATCATGTGGAGAAGTTAAAACAGCTTCCAATACTGACGCAGAATAATATGTATATTTCACTTTCTGATGTGGCACGCATCGAAGTAAACGATGGTGCGGCGATGATCAAAAGTGAAAATGCTCGACTGAATGGTTGGAGCTATATTGATATTCATGGTGATGATCTTGCTGGCTATGTGAATCAAGCACAGCAATACTTAAAGACAAACTTAGATCTGCCAAGTGGTTATTCTTTGTCTTGGAGTGGGCAGTATGAATACCTCTTAAGAGCACAACAAAAACTCAGCATTGTTATGCCCATCACCTTATTTATTATCTGCGTTTTATTATATTTGAGTTTAAAACGTGTATCGGATGTTTTGATGATACTGCTTACCATGCCTTTTGCTTTGGTTGGTGCAATTGGGTTGGTGTATCTTCTTGGCTTTCAGTTTAGTGTGGCTGTTGCGGTTGGCTTTATTGCACTAGCGGGTGTTGCTATTGAAATTGGTATCTTGATGATGCTGTACCTCAATCAAGCTTGGGCACGTATTGCACCTAATAAAGACATTAGCTTTGATATGTTAAGCCAGGCGGTACAAGAAGGTGCCAGTGCACGTCTTCGCCCTATACTCATGACTTCTCTATCCAGTGTGGTGGGTTTATTGCCCATTATGTTTGCAGATGGAACCGGCTCGCAGGTTATGCAACGAATAGCGGCACCTATGGTGGGAGGTATGCTTTCAACTATAGTGTTGTCGTTATTGATTCTACCGACACTGTTCTTTTTTATTAAAAAGCAGTCAATAAAATCATAGCGCGCACAAATTTGATGACCAAAAAAATCCCCGTATGAGACATGCCCATACGGGGGGTTTAGCTATTAACTTTTAGAATAAATACAATATAGAAATACTGGTAGTTGTATCCATATTTTCTTTATCGTCAGCGACCTCAGTATTGTGAATCACATTATAAGAAGCTTTTAAACTTAAGTTGCCCATTAATGTGGCAGAAAGAGAGGTTTCAGATTTGCTCTTGGTATTGTCATCACTTTCAACTGCCGCTTCAGTACTGAAGGTCTGCTTGAATTTTGATGTCTCACTTAGGCGATGTTTGTACTCAAGGGCCAAACGAATAATGCCGCCTTCTTCAGTGCTACCGTCATTCAGTTTGTTATAAAAATAACCTGGGCCTGCATTATAGTTTAAAGAGGCTGTTTCGTTTTTAAATATCTGGTCTGCATAACCTGCAGCAACCGAATTTTGCTGATCAAAACCGGCAAAGCGATCATTCTCATATGAGCCGTATACGAATAATGCAGAATGCTCTTCATTTAATTTGTAGTCACCCTGAGCAGAGGCAAAATAACGTTCAGCACTGGTTTCGGTACGTTTACTGCCATCATCTTCAGTGATTCGTTCTTCTTTAAATAACGTATCGATTAAATAGCTATTACGCCACGATTGAAAATCTTGGTTAACCGATAGTTTGCTTTTAATGGAGCTGGTTTCAGTATTACCAGTGGTAGAGACAACCCCCAGTTCTATTTCACCTGTGGTGGGCTCAAGGGAAAAGCTGGCTTGTGATGCTGAAATGAGTGCTATTGAAACTAGGGTTTTAGAGTAAGACATTATTATCCCTTTTTAGATTGTTGATGTAAGTGAATATCCATTTGCGGGAACGGAATACCAATTCCTGCGTTGTCTAACGCTTCTTTAATGGTTTTATTTAATTCAAATTTAACGGCCCAGAAGTCTTCAGTTTTCACCCAAGGGCGCACGGCAAAATTCACAGAAGAGTCGGCAAGCTCTAATAAACCTATGGTGTAGGCAGGGTCTTTTAAAATTAAAGGGTGGCTATCTAAAATATCTTTAAGCAAGCTTTCACATTGCTTTAAATCTGCGTTGTAGGCCACACCCACTACTAAATCGATGCGTCGAGTAGGGTTGGCCGAATAATTAGTGATTGCACCACCAGTCACTTGAGCATTGGGTACCACAACACGCTTGTTGTCAGGTGTGGTCATGACAGTTGAAAAAATTTGGATTTCTTTCACCACTCCAGCCACGCCCGCGGCCTCTACATAATCACCAGCCTTAAAAGGACGAAAGCCTGCGATTAAAATGCCAGATGCAAAATTTGAAAGCGAGCCTTGAAGGGCAAGGGCAATGGCTAAACCCGCTGCACCAATGATGGTCACAAAGGTGGTGGTTTCGATGCCTAGGTGACTAAGCGCTGCGATAATGATCGCAATGAGAATTAAGATGCGTGCAAGGCTTTGCACAAAAGCAGAAATGGCAGCATCAATGGATTTTCTAGCTAACAGGCGGCCAATCCACTTGGCCACCAAGCGGCTGAGTTTAAAACCCAGCCAAATAATGAAAAAAGAAACCAAGACACGAAGAGAGTAATCTTCAATAATTGCTTGGTTGTTTATAACAAAATTCTTAAGAAAATCCATTGTGCTCCTTAGGTTGACTAACCCAAGGAATTAGCCAACAAAAATAATTTTCGCCAATAATAACACAGCTAATACCCAAACGCTGGTGCTCAGCTCGTGGGCTTTACCACCTAATACTTTGGCAGCTGCGTAGGTTACAAAGCCTAGTGTAATACCATGGGCGATTGAGAATGTCAGTGGTGTTAATAACAGTACAACCGCAACCGGTGCTGCTTCCGTTAAGTCATCCCATTCCACTTCTTTTAATGTAAACATCATTAAGATGGAAACATAAAAAATAGCACCTGCTGTGGCGTAAACTGGAATCATACCAGCTAGCGGTGCAAAGAAAATACTTAATAAAAACAATACACCCACCGTCACGGCGGTCATACCGGTACGGCCACCGGCTGCAACCCCTGCTGCACTTTCAATATAACTGGTGGTGGTTGATGTACCTAAGGCAGCACCTGCAATCGTTGCGGTACTGTCTGCCATAAGTGCTTTACCAAGACGCGGAACTTCACCGTCAGCCTTAGTCAAACCTGCACGCTGTGTAACCGCGATTAAAGTACCACTGGTATCAAATAAATCCACAAACAAAAATGCAAAAATAACGCTCAACATGGCCACATCAAGAGCCGCTGCTATGTCCATTTGCATAAAAGTAGGTGCCAATGAAGGCGGTGCAGAAACAATACCTGAATAGCTTACGTCCCCAGCGATCAAGCCGATCACAGTAACCGCTAATACCGCAATCATAACCGCGCCAGGAATATTACGCTGGATAAGTGCAATGATTAAGAAGAACCCAAGAATGGCCATGGCTGGTGAAAAGCTAGTGATATCACCAAGGCTGACGAGCGTAGCAGGGTGATCAACAATGATACCTGCATTTTTAAGGGCAATAAGAGCAAGGAAAGAACCTATACCGGCGGCAATAGCCTTTTTCAACGTGACAGGAATGGCGTTGATAATCCATTCACGCAGTTTAAATGCACTGATTAAAATAAAGATAACACCGCTTAAAAATACCGCGCCCAATGCTGTTTGCCAGCTGTGGCCCATGCCTAAAACAACACCATAAGTGAAAAATGCGTTTAAACCCATGCCAGGTGCTAAGGCAACCGGCAGGTTTGCCCAAAAGCCCATGATGAAACAACCCAATGCCGCGGCAAGACAGGTGGCTACAAATACAGCGCCTTTATCCATACCTGCATCAGCTAGCATCGCAGGGTTTACAAATATAATGTACGCCATGGTTAGGTAGGTGGTGATACCTGCCATGATTTCGGTTTTGCTATTGCTGCCGAACTTGTTCAGCTGAAACAGTTTTTCTAGCATGGGTTGGGCCCTATGTTGTTTGTTTTTTATGCTAAGTATTTTGACTATAAACCCAAATATGGGCATAAATCTATATAAGCACTTGAATCTGTACTTAGATCCTGTGTAGGATTCGAAATTATACCTAATTCTGACCAAAAGGTTAGTTTTGTAACATCCCCCCCTAGGAGAGCCCCCCTAATGAAAAAATTAACCCTTGGCTTATTATTAGCAGCTTCAAGTTTAGTGAATGCTGAAACCTTCTTTAAAGATCAGAGCCTATCAGTGCTTCAAGGTAATGATTACGAAATTGGTGATAACGAAAGAGCTGTACTGACGTATGAATATTTAAGTGTACACAACTGGGGTGATGTATTTGGTTTTGTTGATCGTTTGGTTGACCAAAACAATGGCGGTGCAGAAACCTATATTGAATTGAGCCCTAACTTTAACCTAGCTACTTTTGATGGTGGTTTAGTAAACAGCGTTAAGTTAGCGACCACTTGGGAAATGGCATCCACGGCATTTGTTCAAAGTGATAATTTATTAGTTGGTTTAGGTGCTGGCTTGAATGTACCTGGTTTCTCTCACTTAAGTGTCAGTGCTTATCAACGTTTTAATGATTCAGGTGAAGATAATCAACAGGTAACAGTTGTTTGGGGTATGCCATTCAACGTGGCTGGCCAAGACTTTATGTTTGATGGTTTTTGGGATTTTGAAACAGAACTTAACGATACCACCAGCAGCAACTTCACCCCGCAACTTAAGTGGGATATGGCAAAACTGGTTGGTTATGACAATAAACTTTACGTAGGTGTTGAATATGTAATGTGGGATAACAAATTCCACGATAAAACAGCTGACGAAAACAACGTAAATTTGTTAGTTAAAGCCCACTTTTAATTGATCCTAAAAAGCAGGTGAAGCAAACGCTTCACCTGCTTTTTTTATGTTTCAACGTATCAAACCCAACTGGGTTTCAGCAGTTCGTTAAATATTGGAAAACCTATGTCTGTCTATCAAGATGAAATCAAAAACGCCGTGCGAACGGTAGAAAATTGGCCAGAACAAGGGGTGATGTTTCGTGACATCATGCCTTTATTACAAAACAAACAAGTATTTCGTAAGCTGATTGATAGTTTTGTACATCGTTATCAAGGCATGCAATTAGATGCGGTGGCGGCCATTGATGCCCGCGGTTTTATTTTAGGTGCACCGCTTGCGTATGAACTAGGCTTGTCATTGGTGCCAGTGCGTAAAAAAGGCAAGTTGCCGTTTGAAACGGTTTGCCAAAGCTATGATTTAGAATATGGCAGTGCAGAAATAGAGTTGCATACCGATGCGTTTAAACCAGGTGATAATGTGTTGGTAATGGACGATTTGATTGCCACCGGTGGCACCATGCTAGCGGCATGTGAGTTGGTTAAAAAGCTAGGGGCTAATGTGGTGGAAGTGGCGGCGATTATTGATTTGCCCGATTTAAAAGGCAGTGAAAAAATTAAAGCGGCCGGTTTTGATGTGTATTCGATTTGCGAATTTGATGGGCTGTAGGCGCATTTAAAATATTAAGCTGAATTAAAAAAGCCCAATGATGTGAGTCATTGGGCTTTTTATTTGGCAAAATATTAGCGCATAAATGGGTTTAACATTCGCCCAAAAAATCCTGTGAATTTCAGTGGCGCATCCATAACCGCAAAACAGATGCAGTCTTCATTCATGCCTGCTCGTGGCTGATGGTGAGTGCTAGTGTCAGCTAAGATGAAGTCACCCTGCTTGTAGTCACCAGCATCGTCAGAGAACTGTCCAGACATAACCAAGGTAAACTCGTTACCTTTGTGGGTATGTATTGGTAGTTCTTTACCTGCGGCAATTTTATAGAATTTTGCCACATAGCGTTTGTCACTAAGGGGCAGAGTAAATTCTTTAATATTTTTTGACAGGCCACTCCATGGCAGACTATCAAAATAGCCGGGCACAAACCGCCTCAGTGGACGCGGCAGGCGCGTATCACCATCATCGGCTGTTTGGGTTGTTTTAGGGGCTTCACTTAAACGGCTTAGCAGCTTATTCAAAAGCCCTTCGCTTAAAGTGGTCTCTTGGGTTTCTTCCAAGATTTCACCGCCTAGTTGTTCAAATACTTGACTGCGCTTTTGGCATTCACGGCAGGTTTCAAGGTGGCAAGCCACCATGATACCTAGGGCGTCATGTTTTTGCCCTGCTGTGAACTCCATTAAAAGTTCGTCAGAAGGATGATAATTAGCCATGTCATTTGCTCTTGTGCCAAGGTGTCTAGCTTTTTCATGGCTAGGCGTAACCTTGATTTAATGGTACCTAGAGGTAAATCAAGCTCATTGGCGATTTCGCTATGAGACTTACCCTCGAAGTACACCTTGTATACGATTTGGCGCTGCTCATCTGGCAGGCCGTGTAATAATGTACGGGCGATGTTTGCGTTTAGATCACGTTCTACATCCACTTCCAGATCATCGCTTTCTGGCTCTGGGAACAGGTCATCGGACATGACCACGTCGTATTTGGTCTTACGAGCCATATCAATACGCTTGTTACGTACAATGGTATAAAGCCAAGTATTGGCGGACGCCGTCTTAGGGTTGAACTGATGAGCCTTACGCCAGACGGTTAGCATGCACTCTTGCACTATGTCTTCCGCTTCGCCATCTAATGCACCACAACGCATGGCATAGGCTTTAAGTTTGGAGCCTGTCAGGTCAAATAACTCCACAAAGGCGGCTTGATCCTGATTAGTGGCAATCCTTATGATGAGGTCATCTAAGGGCCGCTGGCTTTTTGGGTTTTGCGAGCTCAATTCTTGATCCCTTAACACCATGAAATGTAACTGTTTTTGTTCTTTTTAAAGTAAAGGAATGCAAGGCTCTGGTAAAGCCTTATCTAGTGAATATACGATTTTAAGCCGTGTGTGATCTGTAAAACTATCTAAAACGTAAATGTCGTATTGATTGTTTAGGGTTTGGTTATGATTTCAACAGATGTTTTGGTAATTGGTGCAGGCTTAGCTGGGTTAACCCTAGCGCAGCAATTAAAGTGTCAAGGGCGAGATGTTGTGTGTGTGGATAAAGCTCGAGGCAGTGGCGGTCGCTTGTCATCAAAACGCATAGACATTAACGATTATGCGGTGAGTTTTGACTTGGGAGCACTGAGTTTTTCTGCTCAGTCTCCAAGCTTTCAACAGGCGGTGAATGATTGGTGTGAACAGGGTCATCTTATCAAGTGGCTTGAACATGACGATCACGCTCAATATATCGGTTCACCCAGAAGCTCTAGTTTGACGCGATCACTTGCTGATGAGGTTGGCGTACATTTTTCGGTACGCATTAGTGCCATTGTGAAAATTGAAAATGGCTGGCAGATTTTTTGTGAAGGCAATGAAAAAGAAGTGTTATACGCCTACGCAAACGAAATTGTGCTGGCTTGCCCTGCGCCACAAGCTTACGAATTGATACCCAGTGAACATAAATTAAAAACTCAGCTGGAGGGTGTCAGTATTTTCCCTCAGTGGGTTGCCACCTTTGCTCTTGCAAAACCAATATCTATAAATGATTTTTGCCTGAACCCCAATGAAAATATTGCAAAAATCAGTTACGAAAATAGTAAACCGGCTCGTAACAATGATCATAACCTGCATGTATATTGTGTGCAGGCCAGTGTATTGTGGAGTCAAGCCCGTTTAGACTACTCTAAAGACAAGGTTATTTATGAATTGGCCGATGAACTTTCGAAGTTATGTACGGAGCCTTTACTGATTAAAGGGGATTACGCCCATCGCTGGTTGTATTCAAATGGCACTAATTACTCAGACTCTCAAGCCGGATTTATTGCAACTGACGACCTATCATTATGTGGTGACTATTTAATGACAAACGACCTAATAGATGGTGTTGAAGCGGCCTATTTAAGTGGTCAGGCGTTGGCAAAACATAAAAGCCAATTACGTTCATTGTTAACGGTTGGTGATTAAATGAATTTAATGTGGTTTCGTCGAGATTTACGCTTGCATGATAACCCTGCTCTGTATGCAGCTATGCAAGCGGACACAACTATTGCGGTATATTTTCTGACAATGGAGCAATGGGCGATTCACGCTGTGGCACCGGTGCAGCAAGATTTATTTTTACGCCAATTGCAGAGCCTTGCAAAAGACTTAAATCAACTAGGTGTGCCACTTATTATTTTGGATGCAAAAACGTTTTCAGCTGTGCCCAATATGATGTTTGATTTTGTTAACAAACACGACATCAAACATATTTACTTTAACCATGAATATGAATGGAATGAATCACAATTAACCCAGTTAACCTGTGCAAAATTGGCGGCTCATAATTCAAAGGTTTATGGTTTTCATGATCAATGTCTGATTGCGCCAGGTGAAATACAAAATAAACAAGGCAGCTTCTATAAAGTGTTTACAGCCTTTAAAAATGAATACTTATCTCAGCTGCATGATAAATCTCGTCCGCTTTATCCAATGCCGGCTAAACAAACTGCATGTGATATTTCTGCGGATGTCCATTTATTAGATTCAATTAAACAGGGCTCTGTGACCCAAGATGACGATGAAAATAAACAGCAATGGCAGTCACTTTGGCCGGCTAGTGAGGAGCATGCTCTAGGCTTGTTGGATGCGTTTATTCATGAGCGCATTTTTGATTATAAAGCCTTGCGGGATATTCCAAGCGCAAACGGTACTTCTAGTCTTTCGCCTTATTTAGCCATTGGTGCTATTAGTGTGCGTCAATGTTTTCAAGCTGCCATGTCAACGCCAAAAGGCCTTGATAATGAAGGGGTGCATACATGGGTGGTTGAACTCATCTGGCGAGACTTTTACCGCCATTTAATCGTGGCGTATCCTGAGGTTTGTCGCTTTAAGCCTTTCAAAGAAAATACAGATCAATTACCTTGGAAGCAGGATAAAAAATTATTTGATGCTTGGTGCCAAGGCCGTACCGGTTATCCGCTCGTTGATGCCGCCATGCGCCAGTTACTGGCAACTGGCTGGATGCACAATCGTTTACGTATGGTAGCGGCTATGTTTTTAACAAAACATTTATTTATCGATTGGCGTTTAGGTGAGCAATTTTTTATGCAGCATCTAGTGGACGGTGATATGGCCTCAAATAATGGTGGCTGGCAGTGGTCTGCGTCAACTGGTGTGGATGCGGTGCCGTATTTTCGAATATTTAACCCCACTCGTCAGTCGCAACGTTTTGATGAGTCAGGCGCGTTTATTCGAAAATATGTACCAGAATTGGCGTCTTTGGATAATAAAAGTATTCATCAGCCCAATGGGCAACAAATAAAACAATGTGGTTATGTGGCCCCAATTGTTGATCATAAAAATGCCGTGGCTGAAACTAAAGCCTATTTTAAGCAGTTAAGTGACCCTGCGTCGTTAGCGATTACCAAGGAGCATGGTTTGTCATGAGTTCAAACCCATCAAATGAAGCCGGGCTCAAACGAGACAGTCTCTGGCAAAACATCATCCGCTGGGTTGATTCAGAGGCACCGGTTGGCCCTGAGGTTGATGAAAATAGTTTGCGCATCAACTGGGTGCGCTGTTTGCCATTCTTTTTTGTGCATGCCATGTGTTTAGGTGTTATCTGGGTGGGGGTAAGCCCAATCGCTGTGATCATGTGTTTATTCTTTTTTTGGGCACGCATGTTTACGATTACGGCCTTTTATCATCGTTACTTCTCTCATCGCAGTTTTAAAGTTAATCGTTTTTGGCAATTTGTTTTCGCCTTTATTGGCAATAGTTCGGCGCAACGTGGCCCGCTGTGGTGGGCCAGTCATCACAGAAAACATCACAAACACAGTGATGAAGAAGATGATTTACATTCACCTGTGAAGCATGGTTTTTGGTGGTCACACATGGGCTGGTTTATTTGTGAGGCGGCTTTTAAGACGGATTACAGTGTTATTAAAGATTGGGCAAAATATCCCGAGCTTAGATTCTTAAATCGCTTTGATATTATTGCACCCGCTGTATTGGCGGTCTTTACATTTGCCCTAGGTGAAGGTTTACAAGCCATGTGGCCAAGTTTGCAGACCAGTGGTTTGCAAATGTTGATCTGGGGCTTCTTTGTCTCCACTGTACTGTTATTCCATGCCACGTTTACGATTAACTCACTGGGACATATATATGGAAAACGCCGTTTTCCCACCAAAGATCACAGCCGCAATAACCCTTGGTTAGCCTTTATAACGCTAGGAGAAGGTTGGCATAACAACCATCATCGCTTTGCTACATCCGCTCGCCAAGGATTTTACTGGTGGGAGATCGACATATCTTACTACACACTTAAATTACTGAGTTTTATGGGCATTGTTCATGATCTAAATCCTGTACCAAGTCGTATTTTAAAAGAAGGTCGTGATTATGATCACGGGCAAAAATAGGCGGTAGGAATCGAAGATGAATAGTCAGCAAAAACCCCCTGTCGACCTTAAGCAGGCGCAGTTATTAGTCGAATCATTTAAACACTTATATAACACACTCAATATTGATACCTGCAAAAGTGGCATTATCGAAATGGTGTATGACGACAATATGGTTTTTAAAGATTGTTTTCATGATATCAGCGGTATTGAATCTTTTAGAAATTACTGCGCGTCTATATACGAAAATGTTCAATTTTGTCAGTTTAAATTTCATGATGAATTTATCAAACAAGATAGCGCCATGCTCACTTGGACCATGGCGTATGAACATCCACAATTAAATGGTGGTCATACCATTTATGTAAATGGCAGTACCCACATCAAGTTTGATGAAAAGGTTTTTTATCATCAAGATTATGTTGATGGCGGCGCATTATTATATGAGCACATACCGGTGTTAAAGCGCATTATCAAATTTCTTAAAAAGCGCATGAACTAGCCAAAAATATTAAGGGTATAAAGTGAATAAACAAAAAATAGCCGTTATTGGCTCTGGTATTGCTGGCTTAACTTCGGCACATCTTTTAAGCACTCAACATGAAGTGAGCTTGTTTGAAGCGAATGATTATTTAGGTGGCCACACCCATACCAAGCCTGTTGAAATTAACGGTAAAGTCTATCCAGTTAACACAGGCTTTATCGTGTTTAATGATTGGACATATCCAAACTTCATTAAACTGATGGATCAGCTAGGGGTTCAAAGCGAAGCCTCAGACATGAGCTTCAGTGTGCGCGATGAAAACACCGGTATAGAATATAACGGTACCAGCTTAAACAGTTTATTTGCACAGCGTAGAAATTTATTTAGGCCTTCCTTTTTAATCATGGTAAAGGATATTTTAAGGTTTAATAAACAAACCGTTTCGGCACTTGAGAATAACGAAATAAGTGACGAGCAAACCCTCGGCGAGTTTGTCACAAAATATGGTTACTCAAAGTCTTTTGTTAATCACTATATTGTACCAATGGGAGCGGCTATTTGGTCGGCATCAGAAGATGTAATGATGGACTTTCCGCTTAAATTCTTTTTGCAGTTTTTTAATAATCACGGCATGTTAAGTGTTGATGAGCGCCCTTTATGGCGTGTTATTTCTGGTGGATCTCAATCCTATATAAAACCCATCACGCAGCGATACCAAGAGCGCATTCATTTAAATACCCCTATCACCAAGGTGCAACGCCATGAGCAGGGTGTGACCCTATATAGTCACGATCAGCGTTTTGAATTTGACCAGGTTATTTTTTCTTGTCACAGCGATCAAGCATTGAAAATGTTAGATCAACCGACTCAGTTAGAAAGTGACATTTTAGGTGCGTTACCTTTCCAGAAAAATGATGTCTACCTGCATACAGATGACAGCATGATGCCCAAGCGTAAGTTGGCGTGGGCCAGTTGGAATTACCATATTCCTCAGCGTAAAAGCGATACCGCCATGTTGACCTATAATATGAATATGCTGCAAAACTTTGATGATGCCCCAGAAACCATCCTTGTGACGTTGAACCGTTCACAAGAGATTGATCCAAATAAGGTGATTGCCAAATACAGTTACGCTCACCCGGTATTTACCCTAGACGGTATTAAGGCACAAAATCGCCATAGTGAGATTAGCGGTCAAAATCGCAGCCATTATTGTGGTGCCTATTGGTTTAATGGCTTTCATGAAGATGGCGTTAATAGTGCTTTAAGGGTAGTCAAACAATTTGGTATTACGCTATGACAGCTGAGTCATTAAATAGCTGCATTTATCAAGGGCGTGTGCGCCATAGGCGTTTTATGCCGGTTAATAATGCCTTTAGTTATGACATGTTTATGCTTTATCTTGATTTAGATGAAGTTGAGTCTCTGTTTAGTAACAAATGGTATGCCGGATACAATCGATTTAATTTGGTCAGTTTTAAACGCAGTGATTATTTTGATGCTCAAAAACAAGATTTAAAACAAGCGGTAGTCGATGCAGTGCATCGCTATGCAAAACAGCATGGCAAACTGACCCCCAGTATTAGCAAAGTAAGATTGCTGACACACGCGCGATATTTTAACTTTATTATTAACCCAGTTAGTTTTTATTATTGCTTTGATGAAGATGAAAAACTCATATCCATTTTAGCTGAAATCACCAATACCCCTTGGGGAGAGCGCCATAGTTATGTGTTGCTCACGGGTGAAGAAACCGGTGATCGCCAGTACCAGCCAAAAGGTGATCGTCATCATGTTTTTCAGTTTGATAAACAGTTTCATGTATCACCGTTTAACCCTATGGATATGCAATACAACTGGGTGTTATCTGAGCCACTTGAAAAGTTACACATACATATGGATAACACGCAGCAGCAAGGTGAGCTAATTGATAAGCATTTTGATGCCACCTTGATGCTTGAAAAGCATCCTTGGCAGTCCCACTTTGCCAAAAGTTTGATCCAATACCCGTTTATGACCGTAAAAGTGGCAATGGGTATTTATTGGCAGGCTCTGAAGTTATGGGTTAAAAAAGCGCCTTTTTATGATCACCCAGATAGCCTTGAAAAACCGTTAAGCAATAACAAATAATATAAACGGGCAGCGTCCCGAGAAGATTTCAAATGGAGTGCCCATGAATTCAGTTGCCAGTACCACCATCAAAAAAACACGTATTTCTATGCTCAGCCAATTTGCTAAAAGCATGGTATTGAAGCAATTAAAAAACTTGCACACTGGCTGTATTGTTATCAAAGATAATGATGAGACGATGCACTTTGGGCAAGCATTGGATTCAAGTGATGATTTGTACGGTGAGCTGACCATTGTTGATGTCCAAGCCTATAGCGACATTATGACAGGTGGCAGTATTGGTGCTGCAGAGGCTTTCATGACAGGTGATTGGACGACCCCCGACCTTACCCGCTTAATGCGTGTAATGGTGCGTAATATGGATATTTTAAACGGCTTAGAAGGTGGCTTAGCTGCTTTATCTAAACCGTTCTTAAAAGGTTTTCATTGGTTGAATCAAAATACTGAAAAAGGCTCACGCCGTAATATCGCCGCCCATTACGACTTAGGAAATGATTTTTTCAAACTGTTTTTAGATCCTACCATGATGTATTCCTCTGGCATTTTTCCAAGCGATGATGCAACCATGGAGCAAGCCTCACTCAATAAACTTAAAACCATCTGTGAAAAACTGGATTTAAACGAAAACGACCACGTGGTTGAAATTGGTACTGGTTGGGGCAGTTTTGCTATTTATGCGGCCAAAAATTATGGTTGCAAAGTCACCACCACTACCATATCTGAACAGCAATATTTGTATGCAAAACAGCAAGTATTATTAGAAGGCTTAGAAGATAAAATTACGCTGTTAAAACAAGATTATCGCAAGCTTGAAGGCCAGTTCGATAAATTGGTGTCCATCGAAATGATTGAGGCGGTGGGCTGGAAATTCTTTGATACGTTTTTTGCAAAATGTTCTTCATTATTAAAACCTAATGGTGTGATGTTGGTGCAAGCTATTACCATAGAAGATCAGCGTTATGAAAAAGCGAAACGTGACGTTGATTTTATTCAGCGTTATATCTTCCCTGGCAGCTGTATCCCTTCTATTGCAGCCATGATGGATTCCACTAAGCGCTCAAGTGATATGAGGTTGGTACAAATACAAGATTTTGCTCAGCACTATGCCCGTACTCTAAAGGCTTGGCATGTGGCGTTTAATCAGCAAGAGCATGCCATAACCGAGCAGGGCTACAGTGATGACTTTAAACGTATGTGGCGTTTCTATTTAAGCTACTGCGAAGCTGGGTTTGCTGAACGGGCTATTGGTGTGTCTCACCTGGTATATGCCAAACCGTTATACAGACAAGAAAAATTGCTGAGCGTTTAATATAAAAGGTGGCCTAGCCACCTTTTTTTATATGTGTTACTGCCCGATTAATGATCTGTTTACTTTCCTTGGGCGTAAAAATTAAAAAGAGGGTAAATATGAATATTTGGGTAGTAGGTGCTTCAAGCGGAATCGGATTGGCAGTGGCGCAGCGTTATGCAGAGCAAGGGCATAACGTGTGGATCAGTGCCCGTAATGAAAAAGCGCTGGCCGATATTAGCAGTGATAATGTTAATTTATTGCCTTTGGCTATTGATGTAACTGATGATACTAGCTTGCAAGAGGCAGTGGCTCGCATTAAAAGAGTCAGCGGAAACTTAGATAAAGTGATTATCAACGCCGGTACCTGTGAATATATTGACTCATATGAGATTGAGCGTGAAAAGATTAGGCGTGTATTTGAAACCAATTTTTTTGGTGCATTAAATGTAGTGAATGCTTGCTTGCCACTTTTAAGGCAGTCTGTGGCATCTAAAGCCGTACAGTCACCTCAGTTGGTGTTTGTCAGCAGTAGCGTGACCTATCAAGCTTTACCAAGAGCCGGTGCTTATGGTGCATCCAAAGCGGCATTGCGTTATTTTGCTGAAACCTTGCGGGCTGATCTTGTACATGAAGGCATAGATATTCGCATCGTAAGCCCAGGCTTTGTGAAAACACCGCTAACGGATAAAAATGATTTTCCTATGCCATTTTTATTAAGTGTTGAAAACGCAGCAAATCGTATTGTAAAAGGCCTATCCAGTCATACATTCGATATTCATTTTCCAAAACGCTTTACGATAAGCCTAAAGCTATTAGCGTTATTACCAGACTGGATTAGATTACCACTGGTAGCAAAAGCGTCTCGTCATGATGTCAAACACATACCTCAAGCGTCTCATGAGCATGAATAAGCACACTATAAATTTAGTCACCAATGTTGTGTTATTCCAAGCAACTTGGTTTTCATTGGTGATGGGCCCGTTATGGTTGGCTGTTATACCATTAACCACGTTGTTAATTCATGCTGGTATTTGCAGTGATAATGCAAAACGCGAAATTGCCTTTGCATTTTGTGTGATGTGTTTTGGTGTGATTTGCGATTCAATAATGATGACTTTTAATATTTATTCGTTACAACCCCTATCGGTATTTGATCAATCACTGCTACCCAGTTGGTTGATACTGCTATGGGTTGCGTTTTCTATGAGCTTAAAACACTCTCTGAATTGGCTATTTTCTATGCCTAAAGTGATGCTGATTATTTTAACAATAGTAGGCCCAGCTAGTTATTATGCTGGTGCGCAACTGAATCCCCAACGTATAGTGATTGAACTTGATTTGATTTATTGGGTCATGATTCAGTGGGCAGTTTTGTCGCTGATTATATTGGGTTTACACGAAGCATTTTATAATAGAGCCCTTGAAAAAGAAGTTGGAGTTCAATAAATGAATGTAATTAGCGTTATATTAATGGCACTCATCTCTTTCAGTTTGCATGCTAATTCAATGAACGTTGAATCCACTTTCACATTTGAAGGGCGTGCTTTCGACTTGGCGACAAATGCTCTTTTGTACAAAGAGCGTCACCTTGTGAAGCTTGATAAGAACAATCAATATATACATAGCTCAGTGGTGTATTCTGATTCCAATGATGCTGTTTTTGCCAAGAAGACACTGGATTTCAGTGATAACTTAATGACCCCAATGGTGGATTTTTATGATGAGCGAGTAGGTACCAGAGTTGATGTGATTAAACGTGATGGTGCGATAGATGTTCGTTATAAAAGCGCGAGCGATGAGGCTAGCGCGTTAATTAAGGCGGCGGATATGATGGTTGTTGATGCCGGTTTTGATCAAATGATGATTCAATATTGGGACCGCTTATTAAAGGGGGAAGAATTGGAATTTGAATTTTTAGCGCCAACTCGTGCCCAGTTGATCAGCTTTAGTTTGAAACCCATAAAACAGGATGCCGCCACCATCAATCTGGCACTTTCGCCGAGTAATTTTATTTTAGGGCTGTTGTTTGACCCAATAAAGTTAACTTATGACAAATCCACAAAACGCATTCTAATTTACGAGGGCCTTACCAACATCGAGAAATTTGAAGATGGTAAAAGCACTGGCGATTACCATGTGGCTCGCATTGAATATAGCTATTAAGCTTTAGAGCTTAAATTTAGCCATTTTTTTAATGTAGAGAATAATTTTTTCTCATCAATAGGTTTTGTTAAATAATCATCCATGCCAGCCTCTAAGCACTTTTGTTGATCCGTGTTCATAGCGTTGGCAGTCATTGCAATGATATGTACGTTGCTGTCAGTGTGCTTTTCAAGTTTTCTTATTTCTCTGGTGGCATCATAGCCATCTAATATTGGCATTTGGCAATCCATTAAAATGGTATTGTAGCCATGACCCTGTTTAAGTGATGCTTTGAACTTCTCTACCGCTTCTTGACCGTTGTTTGCAACATCTGCGGTTACTCCCATTTCTTCTAATAACATTAACGCCACTTCTTGATTAAATGGGATGTCTTCAACCAGTAATATATGAGCATGATTGGGCAATGTATCTTGATTATTGTTCGAATGCTCTATTTGGCATGATGCTGCATCAGGCTTAGACTCACCGATATTAAAACTTAACAATAAATCTTGAGTGGTAACGGGTTTGGCAAAGTGACCATCAAAGCCTGCCGCTTTAATCTCAATATCACTGGGCACTTGATTGATGGTTGTCATTAATATTATGCGCGCTTTTAATTGTGGGTGGTTTTCTTTTATTATTTTACATAATTCAATGCCATTCATATCCTTAAGTGAGGCATCAATTAACACGACTTGAAAAGTGTTATTTTGATTTAAGGTTTCAATTGCATCACTCCCATTGTTTGCAATCGTGGGAATACAGCCCCATTTTAATAATTGTTGGTTTATGGCTTGCGAGGATTTTTGATTGCTATGAATAATCAATGCATTGATGTTTTTGAATTTATCAATATTTGCGTTGTCGTGTGCTAGTTGGGATTGAGTAACCGGTATTTTAAAACTAAAGCAACTACCTTGGTTTTCTTTACTTTCTACCTGAATACTGCCGTTCATTAATTCACATATGCGTTTGCAAATACTTAATCCTAAACCGGTTCCGCCAAACTTGCGTGTGGTACTGGCATCAACCTGAGTGAAACTGGTGAATAATTTATCAATTTGATTAGCCGGTATGCCAATGCCGGTGTCTTCAATCTCACAGTGAAATACTAATTCATCATTTATTGTTTCAATTCGGCTTTTGACCCGAATTTCGCCATCAGAGGTAAACTTACCGGCATTGCCAATTAGGTTGGTTAGTATTTGGCGAAGCCTTACCGGATCCGATATAACATTTATATGATTGAGTTCACTGGAATCTATAATGAGCTCAATGTTTTTCTCTTGTATTCTTAATGCCATGGATTGGCAGACATCATCTATTAAATCACGAATGTTAAAGTCAATTTTTTCAAGCTCTAATTTTCCAGACTCAACCTTGGTGAAATCAAGTACATCATTAATGATGGAAAGTAATGACTCAGCACTGATTTTAGCGATATCGATTTTCTTACTTTGATCGGGTGTCAGTTCGGTGCGCTGAAGCAGTGTCAACATACCTAGTACACCGTTCATCGGTGTTCTAATTTCATGGCTCATGGTGGCTAAAAATTCGGTTTTTGCCCGACCTGCGGACTCTGCATCATTTTTTGCCTCTATTAGGGCAAGTTCTGTTTTTTCTTTTTCTTTTATTGTAGCGACCCGTTCAATTAATTGCCCCACTGTATTAGTTAAGGGAGCAAGCCAATTTACAAGGTTATTGTCATAGCCACTTTCACGATTGGCTAAACCAATAACACCTATGCATATGCCCTTTTGAATAATGGGAATTGAAATATAATTATTAATTTTTGGGTGTAGATCAGGCAGGCTTGATAAGTTGAATTTAAGCTCTGGGTTGTTTAAAAAAAGTGCTGTCTGACTGTTAACCGACTCAACAAATAAATTATCAGGTTTGGTGAAGGTAAGGCCGTCTCTTTCAAATGCATGTTCAAGGTCTGGGTGAATTACATCGTCTTTTACACTATTAAACGTGATTAATTTAATAAACGCTTGGCCTTTTTCATAACACACATCACCAATAAACGATAATTCACTTTCAGTAAGTATGTTAATGCTATGGAGTAAGTTTTTAAATGCAGACTTATAATTTGTATTTTGAATGAATTCTCTTTGTGCGCTGGCTATGGTTTTTAATAATCGCATTTGTGATTCAAGCGACTCGTTGATTGTGGCTAGATTTGTTTCTGCTAATTTTTTTTCGGTAATGTCTAAATGGGTACCTACCATGCGCACGGGTTTGTGGTTTTCATCCCATTCGATAACTTTTCCTGTATCTAAAACCCAGATCAAATTGCCATTTTTGTGATTCATACGGCATTCAAAAATATAGTTGTCAGTTAAACCATCCCAATGAGCTTGTAGTTTATTGCCTGACTCCTCTAAATCATCTGCGTGTGCATGTGTTAGCCATGTTTCAATACTAATATCCCCAAGTTCTTCAAGGCTGTAGCCAATGATCTGTGCCCAGCGTTCGTTTAGGGATAACTCTCCTGTTTGTACTTGCCAGTCCCATATGCCTACCTGGGTTGCCTCTATCACCAGTTCAAGTTGTTGGTTGTTATCTTTTAACCGTTTTTCAACCTGTTTTTGTAGTGAGGTGTTTTGTACAAAAGACCAAATTAAGTTTCGCCCTCTACTGTCTTGGATGAGGACGCCATTTAACAAGATGGGGTAGGGCTCTCCTTGTTTGTTGATATATTCTTTTTCATATGGCCCATAAAACCCTGTTTTAATTAAGTCATCGATTTGTTTTTCTTCATCTTGTTGATATTTTTTTGGCGTTAAATCCCAATAACTTAAATTCTCAAGTTCTTTTAATGTGTAACCAGTATCCTGTGCTAGGCGATTGTTAACACTTAAGTATTCACCGGTTTCAAAGTCATTGAGCGCAATACCAATGGGTGATAACTCGAATAGGGCTTTTAAGCGAAGTTGTTGCTCTCGACGTTCATTGTTGGTCCAAGCGAGAAGTAAAACCGGGGCTAATATACAAAGAGATACGATGAGTAAAACTAACCGTAATGTCCAAGCATTGCTGGCCTGGGTAGGCCAGCCATTTTTGGGGATTGCTGCCAGTTGCCAGTTACCAAATGGTAATTCGATAAAAGCGATGACTGGGTGTTTAGTGAAAATAGTATCATCGCCATAAAACGTGGTGCCGCTGGAAATACGCTTGTCTTGACCAAAAATCGCAATGTCCAACGTGAGGTCTGTATCAAGTAGTCCGCTTGCTTCATAAAGTTTATCCGTATCAATGACGGCCGATACCAGCCCCCAGAATTGCCTTTCACCTTTGACAATATGATGACTGTAAACAGGAATACGACCAATAAAGCCCCTGCCGCCCTGAACCAGATTGACTGGTCCTGCTAACACCAGTTGACCACTGTCTCTTGCGGTGATGGCACTTTGACGTTGTTTTTCATTTTTTAAGTAATTGAGACCAATGGCTTGTTTGTTTCCTTCAATGGGGTGCATCAGCTTAATGACCATATCAGGAGCAGCGGCAATGTTTCTTAATTGATTGTTAGCTTCTATTAATGGGGCGGCAAATTGTGAAAAGCGCGCCTGTGACATATTAGGTTCAATGCTGATGGCAGAAATCAAACCATTGACCGCTTGAATGTTGCTATTTAATCCCCCCTCAAGGCGGGCGCGTATGGTACTTAATTGGTTTTGAACAATGGTACGAGACTTTTGCAAATAGGTTTTGTTGTTATTGTCATCAATAAACCAAGCGCAAGCGGTTATGATGGTTGTTGCCATGATGGCAATGAGCCAGAAATGATAGCGCCAAAATAAGCGGCTTAAGCTCTTAAGGCCAGACTGGGCAGGTGAAATCTGCTTATTTAGATCGGTTTTAGCCATAGCCAGTTTTTTGCGCGCATCCTTTAACGTCTTTTAAGTGTAGATGATTCTGACAAGGTGTGAGCCAATTGCAGCAATTGCTCGTAAACGGATAAACAGGAGGGGTTATGAATACAATCAGAGCAGTGGGTGTACTTTACATATTATCAGCACTTTGGTGCATGTTTAGATTAGAGCTTTCGGCTCAGGGGTTGGGTTTTGGTTTGTTAACACCAGGGGCCATGATTGAATATTTCAGCGTTTATGGGGGCTTACAGTTGGGATTGGGTTTGGCGATGATCGGGGTGACATTCAAACCCGGTATGTTCCTAGGTGGTTTGTTTTTTAGTTTGATTTTTTCTTGGGTTCTAGCGGCAAGTCGTGTGGTCGGGTTAGCTTTATATGAGCCTAATGGTCTTATGTGGGGCTTGTTGGTGCTTGAAGGGGCAATCGCGTTGGCCCTGTCTTATACATGGTACAAAACCAAGTAATTATAAAAGCCAGCTGCGTCTGCCGCTGGCTTTTATGTTGTTAGTGGGTCGTTATCACAGCCGTTATAGCAAGGGTTGTAACTTCGGCCAAATCAAGTCTGCCAGGGTGCGAGAGCCATTGGCGGTTGGGTGAATGTTGTCACTCAGTACATCTTGGGCTGGCACCATGCCTCGTGGATCGAGGAAGGTACAGTTTGCCGTGGTGTTGCTACAAGCTTGGCTTAGCTTGTCATCACCATAGTTAAGTGCACCGGTTAGGTTTGCATTACCACGTGGTAGTTCGTAGTAGCCTAGATAAATGACATTGCTCACGCCGTCATTATCCATTTGGTTCATCAGATTCACCAAATTAACGTATTGATCATTGATTAAATTCTTACAACTGCGACTAATGCTCCAACGCCACCAATGGGTACGGCAACCATATGGGTCTAAGATGATCGCTGGGATCAAGATGTCGTTACCGCCGCCGTCCATCACGATTGTTTCGATATTGGCGTCTGTTGATTTGGCATCTTGGTACTGACGCTCAACGGAATTAGCCACAATACCGCCTGATAATTCTGCACCGCTTAATGTGTAATCACGGAAGGTTTGACCGGCGCGGTCTTCTAAGATGCGTTGAATGTCACCCGATAAATCAAAGATCGAATCACCCAGTGTAATGATTTCGTTGCGATCTGCATTTTCTACATAGCTACCACTACCGCAAGCAATTAGTGACAACATCAGTAGTGAACCGACTAGGGCCTTAGTCGTGTGCACTAGGTTTTTTAGCATGGTCATTTAAGCTTCTCCTTATTATTTGTCTAAATAGACAGGCTGAGTGTAGAAGCTGAAATTTTTCTACCAAAATTAAAAAGCGAACAGCTTTTAGAAAGTGTTCGCTTTTCATATATTTAGTATTATTTTTAGGATATTAATGTTTACCAGTGGCACACTTGTATTAGTTGCTGCCATAAAGTCTTGGACGATTAAACCTAAAAAAACCGGAATCTTCTTCGGCTTTTATTGTGGGCGCTGCGTTTTTAAAATATTGCTCTCTGAGGTCTTGTAGTTTGTTTGTTAGTTCATCCCCTTTATACACCTGACTGAGTTGGTCACGAGCAGACATGTATTGATGGCCGTTTTGCCAACGCTGTTCTTTAATTTGGTCCTCTTGTGCGAGTAGCTTGATGTCACTTTCAGAAAATCCCAGTTGCTTTCGACTGGCGTCAATTGCGCTTTGGCGCTCACTTGGGCTTAACTGTGCAAGGTCACTTTGTACGCTTTCAAGTTGGAAGTAGACATTTGAAATAAGACCTTTATTCATTGTGAAATTGGTCTGCTCTTCTGAATACAGTTCATCTAGGGTATTTTTGAGAATATACAGTCGTTCCTGCATGGTTATATCACTAGCATCATTAAGTGTGGCAATGGTTTGTTGTACGGTTTGACGTTTAGACTCTTGGCTTTGCAGTTCTTTGTACCAAATTTCTTCTGCCAAATCGCCAAAAATATCATGGCGTTTTTGCCATAAGGTACCGTCTTTAGTGAGTGGATCTAAGTCATTTAAATCCAATAAATTGTTTGCATACCATGTGTCGTATTGATCTAACTTACTGATAATTGCCAAGATATCGCTGGCGTATTTTGGAAAGGCTTGTTGGATAATGGTATTAAATAGAGTGTCCCCATTTTGAGGGAATTCTTCCCTTACAAAATCACGAAAGTCCTGCAGAGTGACTTGTACTCTGACTAGGTGGATTTCATGTTGATGCCGTTCAATTAGCGCTT
This sequence comes from Bermanella sp. WJH001, assembly GCF_030070105.1. Lineage (NCBI taxonomy): Bacteria > Pseudomonadati > Pseudomonadota > Gammaproteobacteria > Oceanospirillales > Oceanospirillaceae > Bermanella > Bermanella sp. WJH001. The sequence continues at coordinate 1,114,317 of NZ_JASJOO010000003.1, forward strand.
TAATCATTTGATTAATAAAGGCTTCTTCGGTGGTGTGTTGCTGATTGAATATAATGGGGGGGACTGATTTTTGAGGATCAGTGACATTGTAATTTGAAGAGGCCGTTGTGGTGATGATGCTGGCGGTTTGAAAACTACTGGCAATAAAGCCAATGGCTCCAAGCCCTACAATGCACAGACCTAAACGTGAGAGATTCATTAAAATACCACCTTTTATTATTATAAGTTGATGCTAAACCCTTAACGTTCTTTTTGCTTTTTAAAATACGAACAAAAAAATGGGCTTGTACGTATTTGGTTGTCTCGTCTTATTTTGACCTAGAATATATTATGAAAAGTGCCATATTTAGTATTGCTAGTGTTTTGTAAGCTGGCTATGTCAATACATGCCAAATGTTTTTTAATGGCAATTAAAGACGAAAATAATAATAAATTTGAAATATCGAATGTTGAGTTAATCTCATGTTTAGTGATATTTATTTTAGACTTTTACTTGAAGTAATGGGTAAAGATCCGAATATAAAAAAAATTCCAAGTTTAAGACTTGATGGTGAAAAGAATTCAAACCTAAATTCGGTTGTGAATTTTCATCGTCTTATTAAAAGTATTTATGAGCAGTGCCCAGACTCAAGCATTGGTTTGGAGTTTGGTCGGCAAATAAAGCCTATTAATGCTTGTGATTTTTCACGTTTGATCGCCACATCAAAAGATGTCTCTAGCGGACTTGATGCGTTAGTTGATTTTTATCCTCGCTTAAATCTTAAGCCATTTCCGCTTTTGTATAAAAATGAAAAGCACATCTCAATTGCATTGTGCTTTCCGTATGAAAAAGCCATTGGCATGGCGCATAAGCGATTTTGCAGCGAAACATTTTATAGCTTTTGTTTGAATTTGCTTTGTGATGTGGTGATAGAGCCTATTAATGCGGTGAAGTTGTATTTGGATTTCCCTAAACCAAGTTATGCCAGTGAATATCAGGCATTGTTTAAATGTGAGGTGGAGTTTGATGCGCCGTTGTCCATGGTTGTGTTTGATCGCTCAATCGAAAACTTACCACTTACCAGTGCGAATGAGTGTCTGCATGAGGTTTATTTAACCAAAGCCCATGAAGCTTGGCAGCAGGTGAAGCGTCAGCAGAATTTCCAATATCGGACTTTAAGTCAATTAATGCGTGATTTTCCCGCCAGCTTTAATGGTCAGTACTTGGCGGATGCATTGAATATATCGCCAAGGGGCTTACAAAAACGATTAAGTGCGGAAGGTTGCTCCTATTCACTGATGTGTCAGGTTGTAAGAAAAGAGTTAGTAAAGGTGTGTTTGTATCAGCGTCATTATGAGCTAGAGGATGTGGCGGCTTGTTTGGGCTTTCAATCCCAGGGGAGTTTCAGAAAGTTCTTCAAAGCGCACTTTGGTTTAAAGGCGCAGTTGCCTGATCTGACAAAACTTGAGCGTTTAGAGCAGGCGTAAAGTCAGCCACTAGTTGCTGACTTTACTCAATGCGGTGCTTAAGCAGCGCAGCATTTTTTGTATTTTTTACCACTTCCGCATGGGCATGGTTCGTTGCGGCTAGCTTGCTTGGTGGTTACCGCACTGGCTGCTTCTTGCTTGCTTAACAAGATTTCAAGATCACGAATATTCTCTTCTTTTTCAGGCTCTACATTAATAATGCTTGCCCAGCCATTGCTTTCAAAGACACTGATTAACTCAAGTTTACGCTCTTGCGTTTGTACGCTGATGTTTGCTGGCGCTTTATCTGTACCCAAGCGTACGACTTTATTAGTCTCAAAGGCCGGGCTGCTATGCGCGGGCTTCTTCATGGGTGTACCTTTGTAGAAGAATTTGGACATAAATCACCATTTAAGTTGCAGGCCGAGAAAAGGGTGGCCTAAATATGAGTTGGGCTTAAACCCAAGAATAAACGGCCTCTATTGTAGTGTATTTACCATGAAATATCCTAACTAGTTCTAGTAAAGCCATTGAGCGAGCGTGAACCTTGTAATCGACTAAACTGACATGGTGATGGTAGCGGTTGTAATTAGCATTAAGGGGTGTAAATTTTGTTGTCAAACCCCCTTAACAGTGGTATTTAGCCCATGACAGGCTGCCTGTCATGTCATTCTTAATTAAATGGATACGTTAATGACCAAACCTTTTACGGGTAACAATCTGCCCGATGGTTTCTTAGATCTTTTGTCGTCTTTGTTGCGCAACCCCAGTGTCGTGGGTGCAGAACACTCTTTCTTTCGTATTTTACAGCGTGAGCTAGAAGAGCGCGGCGCTAACGTAACATGGTATGAGGGTTTGTTGGTCGCACAAGGGAATGACCCTGATAGCCTTATGTTTTCAGCCCATATAGACCGTCATGGTCTGATGTGTACGGGCCCGAATGAATTTCAATATGCGGCATTTGTGTCTGGTGCTCGCTCCGACCTATTAGGCAATTCAGTTGGTGAGCAACTGATGAAAAAAATTGTATACCGTTTTCAGAATGAGTCTGTGTATGCGTATGAGCCTTGGTCTGGTACATATCGCGGACGTGGTGATATTAAAAATGCGTATATTTGTGAATACCGCAACAACTTAATTTTTGAGCTAGAAGGGTTAGAGCATTTGGTTGCGGGTACCCCGGTTGCTTTCACGGATAAATTAAAAATTCAGCCGGATACTATTTCTGGTCAGCTAGATAACGTATTGACCGCTGCTGCATTGGTGTATTTATTTGAATTGGGTTTTCAAGGCACCGCATTTTTTACAGCCCAAGAAGAAGCGGGTAAAAGCTGGCGTTATTTGTTGGAATGGTTTCGTCGTTTTGGTGGCTCCACTAACCAATTAATCGTGGTGGACACCAGTCCGTTTCCTGATATTCAAGCGGCCAGTTCACAGCATTTGGTGTTGCGCCATCAAGATGCGAACGCGCTGTTTAATGTGGCTTTGACTAAAAAATTGCAAGACACCTGTACAGACCTTGGTATTAGCTATTTATACAAGGATGCGTATGTGGAGCAATTAAATAAAGAATTGGTCGCCAAAGGTGAGATGCCGCATTCAATGGGCTCAACAGAGTTAGGTCGTATTATCTCCGCTTCTAATGGTTTGGTAGATGGCACAACTTTGCAGATTCCAACCTCGGGTTACCATACCTTGTCAGAAACAGCGCCTAAAACATCGGTTGCTGCATTTTTATCTTTGCTCAGTTCATTATGTGAACTCGACAAATAAAAAGCGTTAAAAACTGCTACACTTGCCAACTGATTTTTGGCAAGTGTGTTTAATCCTTGAGTGCTATATGAATAACACCATTCTACAATTAACTCGCATTGTTCAGCAGGTTGCACTTGCTGAGTCACCGGCTGCACAGGTGACATTAATTGTAGATTCCATTAGTGATGTGATTCAGTGTGATGTGTGCAGTTTGTATCGTGCTAACCCAGAGCAAGATATGGTGTTACTGGCCAGCCATGGTCTAACCAATAAAGGGCCGGTAACCATTCCTCGCGGGCGAGGCCTAGTGGGCTTGGTCGCAAAAAGTCGTCATCCGGTTAATGTAAAAGACGCCGCCTCCCATGAGCACTTTTTTTATGTGCCGCAAACCCATGAAGAAAACTTTGTAAGCTTTTGCGGTGTGCCACTTGTGTTGTTTGGCAAAGTCATTGGTGTTTTGGTTGTTCAAAGCCGTCAGCCTGAATTACTGGATAAAGAAAGCGAAGGGTTTCTGGTTGCGCTGGCATCTCAGTTAGCACTGATTGTGTCTGATATTCCCATGGAAACTAAAATAGAAGATCAAAATGATCGCTATGTGGGTATAAAAGGTGCGCCTGGCATTGGTATTGGTGGTGTGCGTCTGTGCCTCAGCGGAGAGTTAAATGCTGTACCGGATGCCGAATGTGATGACGTTGAAGCAACAATAGAGAGCTTACACACGTTGTTAGCCAACGTTAAACAAGAGATACACAATGAACAAGTAGCGTTGGGCGCAGAAATGCCTGATTCGGTTTCGGGCATTTTTGATGCGTATCGAATGCTACTGGCAGACCAAGCTCTCATCGATAAAGTCATCAACGAAATTCGTTTAGGGCACTGGTTGCCTTATGCGCTTAAGTTGGCAATTAATCATTATTATGAAATCTTCCATGCAATGGATGACGCTTATTTCCGTGCTCGCGCGGAAGATATTATTCACCTGGGTAACAAATTATATAACTCATGGCGTGGCGCTAAGGGGATCGATGTAAATTTGATCAGCAGCCCAGTTATTTTGGTTGGGGTGCAGGTTAGCGTCTCTGATATGGCGGCCATTCCAACAAACAAACTGGCAGGTATCGTGTGTTTTGAAGGTTCGAGCCTTTCACATACATCCGTACTGGCTAATGCCATGGGTATTCCTGCCGTGATGGGTATTGGTACAGTGAAAGGACTGACCAATGGGGATAATGCCATTATTGATGGCAATGAAGGGCAAGTGATTCTGTACCCAAGTGATGTGGTGGAAGGGGAGTACAAAAAGCTTGTTCAAAAAGAAAAGAGTTTAAAAAAGCAATTATCCCTACTTAAAGATTTACCCGCACAAACCACTGATGGTCACACATTAGAATTATTCACCAATACTGGTTTGCTGGCGGATATTACCCCGGGTTTAAAAAGTGGTGCAGAAGGTGTTGGTTTATATCGCACAGAAATCCCCTTCATGGTACGTGATAGTTTTCCAAGTGAAGATGAACAAGTGCAAGTATATGAACGGGTGTTGCAGGCCTATGAACACAAACCGGTTTACATGCGCACCTTAGATATTGGTGGTGACAAGCAGTTGCCCTATTTCCCAATTCATTTTGAAGAAAACCCAGCCCTTGGTTGGCGTGGTATTCGGTTTACATTAGATAATATCCAGTTATTGATGACCCAGGTGCGAGCTATGATTCGTGCGGCCAGTGGGCAAGATAATTTGCATATTTTATTGCCCATGGTGATCTCAACCTCGGAGGTCACTACATTCTTAGAACTGTTAGATGATGCTCTGGCTCAGCTGAAAGATGAAGGTGTGGCGGTGAGTCGCCCTAAAGTTGGGGTGATGATAGAAGTGCCAGCGGCTATTTCACAAATTCCACTATGGGCTAAATACATTGATTTTGTATCCATCGGATCTAACGATTTAAGCCAGTATTTATTAGCACTGGATCGTAATAACTCACAAGTGGCAGATCGTTATGATCATGTGCATCCGGCTGTTTTACATGAAGTAAAACGCATTGTGGATTTAGCGCGTGTGCACAAATTATCATTAAGCCTGTGCGGAGAAATGGCTGCGGATCCGGTTGCGCTGGTTTTATTAATGGGCATGGGAATAAAACGCTTATCAATGAGTGCGGCAAAACTGCCAAAAATTAAATACTTAATTCGCTGTATGTCATTGATGCAAAGCCAACAAGTATTAAACCAAGCGCTAACCCTAGAAAGCAATGAAGCAATACGTGCATTGGTTAATGAACATTTAGAACAAATTGGTTTTCATGAATTCATGCGAAATCAACAAGCAGTGGAGTCCTAGTGTTAGATGGCAATCAGTGAATATTTTTCAATCGAACCTTATAGCTGGCCTGCAATTGGAACCGCTATTTTTTGTGCCAGCATTATTGGTTTAGAAAGACAACTTCGCGGTAAGCCTGTGGGGATTCGCACCTCTGCATTAATCATACTGGGTACGTATTTGTTTTTATCCACGGCTTTTTTATTAGAGGGCTCGGTGGTGGATCCATCTCGCGTAGTGGGGCAGGTCATAACGGGTATTGGCTTTTTAGGTGCAGGCGTGATGTTGGCAAAAGATGGTGCGGTGGTGGGCGTAACATCAGCCGCCACCATTTGGGTGCTTGCCGCAATTGGTGTCATGATTTCAACTGGGCATTTATCTGAAGCCGTCAAATTGTCTTTTGTGGTAGTGGCTATATTGTGGGGCGTTGACTGGTTAGAGGAAAACACTCGCGCATTTAGCCGTGGCGTACACAGCAAAGTTCAAAATTACAAAGCTAAACGTAAATAATTTCTTTCTGCTTTTTGCATAACAATACGCAACGAACAGTATTGCTTTAATGCATTGCTTCGTAAAAAAATAATAGTGATATCAATATGAATAAAACTCTTAAGGGTGCTGTAATCAGCACCTTGGTGTTTAGTCTTTTAGCATGTGAAAATGATCAAACTCAGCATGCTGTTAACAAACCCTCCTTAGAACATACCCATCAATCCTCAGCAAATATATGGTTTGTGAATGGGCAAGAAACCATTCAGCAGGCCATTAAACAGCATCAACGTATTAATAATAATAAAGGCAGTGCCAAAAATATTATTTTGTTTGTGGGTGATGGTATGGGCATTTCCACAGTAACCGCTGCCCGTATTTTGCAGGGCCAGCGCAATGGTCAAACAGGTGAAGAGAATCAACTGAGTTTTGGCCGCTTTCCATTTACTGGGCTTGCGAAAACGTACAATGTCGATGCACAAACACCAGATTCTGCGGGCACCATGACGGCATTAGTGACGGGTGTGAAAACCGATGCCGGTGTCATTGGTGTCGCGCAGGGGGTTGTCTATGATGACTGCCACTCGGTTGTTGGCAATGAACTCACCACAGCATTAGAGCTAGCCGAGTTAGCAGGTATGAGTACGGGCATCGTCACCACCGCTCGAATCACCCATGCAACTCCTGCTGCCACCTATGCAAAAAGTGCGAATCGAGACTGGGAAGATATTTCCGACATGCCTAAAGCGGCCATCGAAGCGGGCTGTAAAGACATTGCTCAACAACTGGTTTACTTTGAGGATAACTTAGAATCCCGTTTTAAAGGGGTTGATGTAAATGGCCTAGACGTTGTCATGGGCGGTGGGCGTCGACACTTTTTAGCAAAAGATAAAACACAAAATTCCCCTGATGCAATAAGTGGCGTTGAAGGTGACCGCACCGACGGTCGCAATTTAATAAGTGAATGGCAGCAAAAATATCCGCAAGGTGTGTATGTGATGGATCAAGCGGGTTTTAACAGCATAGACACCCGTCAAACATCAAAGGTGTTTGCTTTGTTTAATGAAAGTCATATGCGTTATGAGGCGGATCGTAAAAACGATAAAGCGGGAGAGCCTTCCTTAAGTGAAATGACTCAAAGCGCCATTGAGTTACTGGCGAACAATGATAATGGTTTTTTTCTCATGGTCGAAGCTGGGCGCATTGATCACGGGCATCATGCAGGGAATGCATACAATGCATTGACCGATGCCATTGAGTTATCTGATGCCGTAGAAATAGCGGTAAATGCAACCGATGATAAAGAGACATTAATTATCGTCACCGCGGATCACAGTCATGTGTTTACCATGGCGGGTTACCCAAAAAGAGGGAATCCCATATTGGGCAAAGTGATCAATGTTGGTGAATCAGAATACGCTTTGGCCCATGACAACTTGCCCTATACCACCTTGGGGTACATGAACGGCTTAGGCCATAGACACAACCAAGATGAAACCGATAGTGATGGTGTGTATTGGGACAAAAAAGGCGCCATGACAGGGCGATATGACTTATCGGCTGTGGATACTCAGGCATCAGGATTTCATCAAGAGGCACTGGTGCCGTTAGAGTCAGAAACCCATGGCGGTGAAGATGTGGGTATTTATGCTCAAGGGCCTGGTGGGCACTTAGTGACAGGTGTGCATGAACAGAATGTGATATTTCATATTATGAACCACGCAGGCGCACTGTCTGACAGGGCCATTCAGGCTCATTAAAACAATGAAACGCCATAGAAATATGGCAACTATAAAAAAAGCCCTTACGGGCTTTTTTTATTTACTTATCGTAGGCATCTACTTTTTCTGAGGGGTTGCTTTGGCGATCAAGGGTGCCGATGTCCAGAACAGGAGAGGCATCAATATGCTGTGCATCCATCATTTGAGCCACGCGCTGTAATGATGAAATGATCATGGTTTGCTCCCATTCCTGTAGATCCCCAAATTGACGGGTAAAGTGATCTTGCAAAGGCATTGGGGCATCTTTTAATACCTCAATACCGGCGTCTGTTAAATAAGTATGTACTTTTCGCTTATCGGTTGTTGAGCGCTCACGGTAGACCAGATTACGTTTTTCAAGGCGGTCTAATATGGTGGTCACTGTCGCCTGGCTTAAGCTAATGTCATTGGCCAGCTCGCCAATGGTGACATGGCCCTTATCACGAACAGCTTGCAGCAATAAAATTTGCGGAGCGGTCAAACCGGTGGTTTTTGCAAGGTGCTTAGAGTGTAAATCAGTTGCGCGAATCACTCGGCGTAAGGCAACCAAAACTTCATCTATCTGGCTCAAAGGATTGTCCTATCTGGGCGCAAAGCGATCATTATATAGAGGCCATGTCATTTCGCCAGCGCTAGCCTTACCTTTAAGGGATCTAAGCAGTAATAGCCGTATGCTCTTGAATGTATGATTCATGACCTGATTCATGGGAGTGGCGGTCCAATTTGCCAAGGTCAAGCACAGGGGCTGCATCAATTTCATGGGCATCCATCATCTGGGCAACTCGCTGCAAAGAGGATATCAACATAGTTTGTTCCCATAGTTGTAAGTGACCAAATTGACGAGTCAGCTGATCTTGTAGAGGGATTGGTGCATCCAGCAGCATTTCATCTGCATACTTAGTTAAGTGTGCATGAACTTTACGCTTGTCTGTAAGTGAGCGCTCACGATAGACCAATTCTCGCTTTTCAAGGCGGTCGAGGATCGTGGTCACGGTCGCTTGAGATAAGCTCACTTCAGTTGCAATTTCGCCAATGGTGACCTGACCCATATTGCGTATGCTTTGCAAGATGAGCATTTGTGGTGCCGTGAGTCCTGTTGTTTTTGCTAGATGCTTAGAATGCAAATCGGTTGCTCGAATCACGCGCCGAAGTGCCACTAAAACCTCTTCGATACGATGATCAAGTTGTTTTGCTTGAGAGTCACTTGCCGAGTCGGTGCTCATGGGTACTTGTGTGTCGCTTGTTTCATTCATAGGCATCTTTGTTGTTGAGGTAATGGGTTGGTTAACAGGGTAAACCGTGTGCAACAATCCTTAGCCTCCCTTATAAGAGTCTGCGTTGATACTAGTTAGTGTGCATCAATAATGGTTAGTCATGGAATAATTTCGCCATATTTCCCATATCAATTAATTATTAATATTTAGTGTACTATATTTATAGTACTAAAGAAAATACCGATAAAAACCCCAGTTAATACCATTAATTTGTAATATTTTGTGTATTTATTGCACTAAATGGCTTTATTTTTGTGTTTGGGGTTTAAAAATTCTTTAGAGTAGTAAATAATAGAGTTCTTAAGGTAATACAGGAACAAAATTTCATGTCACTAGCGATCGAATTACAGGTCCCGACAGCTCAAGATGGTATGTCGGTTTATGAGTTGGTAAAAAACTGCCCGCCTCTGGATACCAATTCAGCTTATTGTAATCTCTTGCAGTGCTCTCACTTTGCGGACACTTCTGTTGCAGCCGTTATGTACGGGGATGATGGTGAAGGTAAGTTAGTGGGGTTTATTTCTGGGTATATATTGCCAGGTAAGCCAGATACCTTATTTGTTTGGCAGGTAGCCGTCTCTGACCAAGCTCGTGGTCAAGGATTGGCCTCGCGTATGATTCAACATATTTTACAGCGCAAGAATTGTGCGCAAGTAAAATTTATCGAAACCACCATTACCGAATCTAATGGTGCGTCATGGGCGCTGTTTGAAAGTGCCGCTCAAAAACTCAATGCACCATTGACTCGCTCAGTGATGTTTGAAAAGCAAATGCACTTTAATGGCGAGCACGACAGCGAAATGCTGGTGCGTATTGGTCCATTTGGTTAATCCCAGTTTACGAAATCTTTTATTTAACTACTTAATATTTCTATCAGTAGAAAGGCAGAATCATGAAAATTTTTGACGAAATTGAATCAGAAGTACAATCATACGCACGCTCATTCCCACGTTTATTTAATAAAGCGCAAGGTGAATATTTGTATGATGAAGATGGCAATCAATATTTAGACTTTTTAGCTGGCGCAGGTACTCTGAACTACGGCCATAACAATCCTGTGTTCAAAGAAAAGCTACTTGAATACATTAATAACGATGGCATATGTCATGGCCTTGATTTGCATACCAGAGCAAAAGGTGAGTTTCTTGAAACCTTTAACGAGAAAATTTTAAAACCTCGTGATCTAAACTACATGGTTCAGTTTACTGGCCCAACCGGCACCAATGCAGTTGAAGCGGCATTAAAACTTGCGCGTAATATTAAAGGTCGTGAAAACATCATTTCATTTACCAATGGTTTCCATGGTGTGAGCTTAGGCTCTCTTGCAACCACAGGTAACTCCCATCACCGAGGTGCAGCTGGTGTCAGCCTTGGTGGTTCGTCTCGCTTACCTTTTGATGGCTACATGGGTGATGAGCTGGATACGACTTTTTATCTTGATAAAGTTTTGTCAGATTCAAGCAGTGGTGTTGACTTACCGGCAGCTGTCATTGTTGAAACAGTTCAAGGTGAAGGTGGTATTAATGCAGCAAGCTTTGAGTGGTTACAAAATCTAGAAAAAGTATGTCGCAAACACGATGTATTGTTAATTGTTGATGACATCCAATCAGGTTGTGGTCGTACCGGTACATTCTTTAGTTTTGAAGAAGCGGGTATTAAGCCCGACATCGTTACACTGTCTAAGTCATTTAGTGGTTATGGTTTGCCGTTTGCTGTTGTGTTGATTAGTCCTGAATTGGATTTATGGAAACCAGGTGAGCATAACGGTACTTTCCGTGGTAATAATCTTGCGTTTGTCACAGCTAAAGCCGCCATCGATACTTATTGGAGTGATGATAACTTCTCTAAAGAAATTAAACGTAAAGGTGATTATATTGCCCAGCGTTTAGAAGACATTGTTGAAAAATATGGTGAGGGTAACTTTACGATTCGTGGTCGAGGTATGTTCCGCGGTATCAGTTGTGTCAATGGTGAAATTGCAAACCAGATTACTCGTGCGGCATTTAAGCAAAACTTAATTATCGAAACCAGTGGTGCAGATGATGAAGTGGTTAAGTTCTTATGTCCTTTAATTATCAGTGATGAGAATCTGAAAAAAGGGATCGATATCGTAGAAGCGGCAATTAAAGCGGTATGCGCTAAAGAAGATATCCCTGAAGATAAGGATTATTTCGACGACGTTGAAATGGCTAGCTAATCATAACAGCGCGTTGAATCACCAAAGCATGGGCTAAGGCCTGTGCTTTTTTATAATATCGAATTTAAATTGGTTTTATTATGATTGTAAGAACACTACAAGAAGCAGAACAAACAAATCGTAAAGTGGTTGATCCAAATAATAATTGGGATAGTACTCGTCTGTTATTAAAAGATGACAACATGGGTTTCTCGTTTCATATCACCACCATTTATGCGGGTGCTGATTTTCAGATGCATTATCAAAATCACCTAGAATCTGTATTTTGCATGTCCGGTGAAGGTGAGGTTGAAACGTTAGCCGATGGTAAGGTTTATCCAATTAAAGCGGGCACCATTTATATTCTGGATAAAAATGATAAACACATATTACGTGCCACTAAAGAAATGAAAATGGCCTGTGTATTTAATCCGCCTGTGATTGGTAACGAAGTGCACAACAAGGATGGTGCCTATGAGTTACAGGCTGATGTGATTACCGACTGATATTGTTCGTTCTTTTTAGTTAGTAATACATTTTCAGAATAAAGCGGAATAGTTATGTCATTAGCAAATCATAGTGTAGAAAAAATTGGCGGTACATCAATGAGTGATTATGTCTCAGTTAGAGACAATATCATTCTTCAGCCGGCGCAAAAGGGTAACCTTTATCAACGGGTTTTTGTGGTCAGTGCTTACGGTGGTATAACGGATAAGTTACTTGAGCATAAAAAAAATGGGCAGCCAGGTGTGTATGCTTTATTTGCTAATGCGGTTAATGATGAAAGTTGGCTGAGCGCATTATTACAGCTTAAACAAGATTTGATGGCGATTAATGCATCCTTGTTCAGTGATTTATTATTAATAAAAGCAAATGCGTTCATCGATGAACGCATTGAAAATGCACAAAAAGTATTAACCAATTTACAACTTTTGTGCAGCCATGGTCATTTTTCTATTGAAGATCATTTAGCGCGTGTTCGAGAAATGTTAGCAAGTATCGGTGAAGCTCACAGTGCTTGGAATATGGCTCAGCTGCTTCAACGCGATGGGGTGAATGGTGTATTTGTTGACCTGACCGCTTGGCAGGGTGGGGATGATATCAGTCTTGATGAGCGCATCTTACGGGCATTTGAATCCCTTGATCTGTCTTGTGAGCTACCCATAGTTACCGGTTACGCGTATAGCCCTGATGGTTTAATGAGTACCTTTGATCGCGGTTATTCAGAAATGACGTTTAGTCGTATCGCAGTATTGAGTGAAGCTAAAGAAGCGGTGATTCATAAAGAATTTCACTTAAGCAGTGCTGATCCAAGATTAGTGGGTGTGGATAATGCGGTTCCCATTGGGCGTACTAATTATGATGTGGCCGACCAGCTTGCAAACTTAGGAATGGAAGCGATTCATCCTAAAGCGGCAAAAGGTCTGCGCCAGAAAAACATAGCGTTGCGTATTAAAAATACATTTGAACCTGAACATAAAGGCACCTTGATCACAGGTGACTATGTAAGTGATGAGCCATGTGTTGAGATTATTGCAGGCTGTCGAGGGGTTTATGGTATTGAAGTGTTCGATCAAGATTTTGTGGGGGATATTGCCCGCATTGATCAAGATATACTTAAAATAATTCACCGCTTCAAAGCCAACATTATTTCAAAAGATATTAACGCCAATACCATCACTCATTATTTATCGACTAACCTTAAGACAGTTAAGCGTATTCGAGCGGCCCTAGAAAAGCACTTTGATGAAGCTGAAATTAAACAGCAAAAGGTGGCCATTGTTTCTGCCATTGGCAGTGACATGCAAGTACCGGGTATTTTGGCCCGCACAGTGAAAGCCCTTGCGGATCAAAACATCAGTGTATTGGCCATGCACCAATCCATGCGCCAAGTGGATATGCAATTTTTAGTGAATGAAAATGATTATGAACAAGCAATTAAAAGTTTGCATGGCTGCCTTGTTGAAGTACATGACCATGGAGACGCTATATGTCTAGCATCCTGATCAAGGGGTTGGTTTTATTGGTTTGTTTGAATAGTCAGTGGCTTTTGGCTGCTGGCGCTTCTGATGAACAACGTGATCAAAAACTAGAGCAATCCAAAGAAGTGGTTGAGAACCTGACGGCTCCGCTCTACAACCCATTTGTCGAGCGCTATGTTCTGGATGACTTAAAGCAACTACGGACTGAGCTTGCTGCACAAAAGGCTGAAATTATTCAGCAAATTGTGGATCGTGAGCACACCAGTGTGGACCGTGCCGTGACATATGCCACCAATACCGTAACGTATTTCTTTTATTTAATCGCCGCGGCTACTTCTATTTTGGTGGTGGTGGGTTGGACTTCTATTCGCGATATTAAAGAGCGTGTGCATTCTCAGGCGGATGAAGAAATTTCCCGTTTAGTCGGGGAGTACGAACGTCGCTTACACGCCATAGAAAGCCAGTTGAACCAAAGAACCCAGGATATCGAAGATAACCGCGAAGAAATTGAAATGACGCAAGAGCGCCAATCTTTATGGTTACGCGCGGCAAGGGAAAACAATTATCACAACAAAATAGGCGTATATGATCAAATTTTGAAATTACGCCGTGATGATACCGAAGCACTGACGTACAAGGCAGACGCAGTATTAGAGCTGAATGAACCACAGTGGGCCATTAACCTATGTTATCAAGCCTTAGCCATCGACCCTGAAGATAGCCATGCTTTCTATCAGCTGGCTTGTGCCTATACGGTGCTGGGTATGCAAGAAGAGGCGATTAATTGCTTATCTGAGGTGTTAGAAAGAACAGATACCTATAAAGAAGACATTATTAATGACCCAGTTATGAAACCGCTTCACGAAAACGAGCAATTCAAGGCGCTGTTGGCGTAACTGAGCGGGCATAAACGTCACTAGCTTAAGGCCAAATGATCCATCATTTGGCCTTTTTGATTTATATCTCCACAAGCCATGCACTCTACTGAATCTGATCTAATATTAAGGGAGGAAAGGTAGAGGTGTTCCATGCAAAGTGCTCCACAGCATCCCCAAGAATCAAAACGCATTGCGGAATTAGCTCGCTTAGATGTGCTTGATACCGAAGATGAAGAAGCCCTTGATGAGCTCACGGAATTAGCCAGCTCCATTTGTGGCACTCCTATATCCTTAATCAGCTTGATCGATACAGACCGTCAATGGTTTAAATCTAGGGTTGGCCTAGACGCGCATGAAACCCCCAGGGAATTTGCGTTTTGTGCCCATGCCATTTTGCAACCAGATCTATTTGAAGTAACCAACGCCCTTGAAGACGAGCGCTTTCATGATAACCCGCTAGTAAGTAGTGATCCTAATATTCGGTTTTATGCCGGAGAGCCTTTAGTCACAGATAATGGTATGCCAATTGGCACCCTGTGTGTGATTGACCAAAAGCCAAAAAAGCTGACGCAAGAGCAAAAAAGAGCGCTCAAAATATTGGCAAAACAAGTGGTTGGTCAGCTTGAGTTGAGAATTAATTATAAAAAATTAAAACGTGTTGATTTAGAACGTGAAAAAATATTCTCGGTGATTGCTCACGATTTACGCTCCCCATTTAATGGCATATTAGGGTTATCTAAAATACTAAATGAAAAGGCGGCCACCATTGAAAGAAAGACTATACAGATGATGTCAGAAAAAATTCTAGAATCATCATTACAGGTTTTTCAAATTATTGATGAATTAATGCAATGGACCCAGCAACGTCTTGGTCGAAATCAAATAAAGATCTCCCCATGTAATCTGGCGTTAATGGTCAAAGAGACCATAGATCTATTAGCAGATGCATTGAAGTTAAAAGGGTTAACTTACAATGTACAGGTAGGTGATAGCGTTGAGGTTTTGGCCGATGCGGCCATTATAAAAATGATTCTGAGAAATTTAATAAGCAATGCCATTAAGTATTCTAATGCCAATGAATCCATTGATATTGACGCAACCATTCAAGCATCTGAGATCATTGTCAGTGTGACTGACAAAGGTCAAGGCGTATCAAGTGAGGTGATGAACTCATTGTTCAAAGAATCGGTTGATAGTCAAAGTGACACACAGGGCTTAAAAGGTACCGGTATTGGTTTAAGTTTATGTGCTGAATTAATTGTTACTCAAAATGGAAAAATTTGGGTAGATAAAAATTATACCCAAGGTGCAAGAATACAATTTAGTTTGCCTTTAGCCTAAAATAAGCCAAAACATCTCGATGTCAGATTAATCCCTTTCAATCGTCAGATTAATCCTATTTAAACAATCACACCATTGATAAATAGCCACTTATCTTTGTCACCTAGACTGTAATAGCCTTTATTTGTTGGAGTGTGAAACTTTCATCAAACTGACATGTAATGTCACATCTTTGTCATACACCCTGCCTAATCTGAGTCCATAAATTGAACGAATGGCTTTGAAGTCAGGGAGACAAGATGGGTAAATATCAGTATGAGCAGCTAATGTTTCCGGGCAAGTGCTTAACCCCAGATGCATTAAATTTGTTGGTGTTAGAGCTTAGAGAAGTGGCGGCAAGTTGCTTTAATAAAGTACCAAGTTATCAAGCCTTATCTGGCAAGCAATCTGAGCTTGAAAAAGCAGTGATCTGTCTCGCCCGTGATGAAAAGGGTCGTTTAATGGGGTTTTGTTCCGCGTTATTACTGCCAGTAGAAGGGCGAGGTGATGTATTACATCTAGGTCTCACGTGTGTGCACCCGGATTCGCGCGGGCAAAATTTAACCCACCATTTAACCAGTAAATTATTATTAAATTTTATTGTTAAAAAATCTTTATTTAAAGAAACCTGGATCAGTAATTGTGCTTGCGTATTATCGAGCTTAGGCAATGTGGCCATGTACTTTGAAAATTTATATCCATCACCGTATGGTGTAAAAGCCCCAAGTGCGCGCCATCTTGATATCGCCCGAGCGATTAATGAAAACTACCGTGAATCCATTGCCATAAAAGAAAGTGCAAAATTTAATGCAGAGCGTTTTGTGTTTGAAGGCAGTGTAGGCGGAACGGTGTTTGAAAAAGATGCGGATGATGGTCGCTTTCACCATCGTGATCATGCGTTGACCGAATACTATCAAGATCTATTACGCTTTGATCGTGGTGATGAAGCATTACAAATTGGTAAAGTCAGCATTTTAACTTTTCCAAAATATTTAATGCGCAAAGCAGCTGTTAAAATGAAAGGGCTGCTGCCTAAACCACGCAAACCCAATTACGCCAATTAACGGCTATTGCTTTATGGCACCGGATCAGTGATGCAGAGCGCCATCAGTTGATCCGGCTGTTGTATGCATAAGTGGTTATATTCTAGTTTTATCCAATCTGCATGAGCCCATGCTAATAATATTTTTGACACAGATTGACGAGATACACCCATCATTTGCGCTAACTCTTGCTGATTAATATTCAGGATATTGCCATCGGTTTTAGTTAAGGCTAAAACTCGCCTAGCCAAGCGCTCATGCAATGATTGAATCGTCATTTGTTCAACTAAATTAAACACTAAGCGTAGTCGCTGACAAATATGCTGTGTAATGTGGCGTAACGACGTTACATCTTGCAATAAATATTGCTCAAAGCTGGTTTTTGGAATAACTATAATTTCACAAGAGTCCAGTGCTTCACAATCGTGAGTACGTGGCACACCATCTACCAATGATATTTCCCCAAACCAATCACCGCCCTGCATAAAGGTTAGGGTTAACGCTTTGCCCTCTGGGTTGTGTGCGCTTACTCGTAAGCGACCAGACACCACACCATAATATCCAATTGCTTGGTCACCACGGCGATGCAAAAATTGCCCTTTATGAATGGATTTAACATAAATAGATTCAATAATATTTTGTTGCACCTTGGCACTCACCTGAGCTAAGCAGGGATTAGCCGCAATTAATTTTTTTTGCTCAGGGGTGAGGGTTACCATAGATTGTCCAATAGTTGACAGAGTTTTGCAGGTTAGCGGCGTAAACTAAAACGGCCATAACAATTTAAATATAAAGGTGCGATATGAATACCACAGTCAACACCGCAATCAAGGACTCCGTGGGCCAACAAGAATGGAAACTGCGCCAAGACCTTGCCGCATGTTATAACTTAGTGGCCCACTATGGTTGGGATGATCTAATTTTTACCCATATTTCAGCCCGGGTACCAGGCCCAGAACATCATTTTTTAATTAACCCCTACGGCTTAATGTTTGATGAAATAACCGCATCCAGTTTAGTAAAAGTGGACTTAAACGGTGATAAGGTCATTGATACTGAATTTGAAATCAATCCGGCCGGTTTTACGATTCACAGTGCCATCCATGAAGCCCGTGATGATGCACAGGTGGTGCTGCATTTACACACCAATGCAGGTGTGGCGGTATCTGCACAAAAACAGGGGTTGCAAGCCATATCGCAGCAATCGCTTTTTCCGTTAACCAGTTTGTCTTATCACGAATACGAAGGGGTAGCGTTGCGTGAAGATGAAAAAGCCCGTTTACAAAACGATTTAGGTGATACTTTTTTTATGATTCTGCGTAATCATGGTTTATTAACCTGTGCGCAAACCGTCGCCGATGCGTTTTTAAATATGTATATCCTACAGCGGGCCTGCGAAATTCAACTATTAGCCCAATCAGGTGGTGGAGAATTAACGCCGGTGCCAAGCGGTATTGTTGAAGGCATGCAAGCGGCAGCCAAACAAGTCACCCGCAACGCAGGCGGTGCATTGGCATGGCCGGGATTATTGCGTAAGCTAGATCGCTTAAATGCACCGTACAAACAATAATAAACATAACGTTCACGGAATCACCATGACATCACTTGCTCAATGGCAGCAACAAGGCCAAACCTTTACCTTTAAAGGTCATGATATTTTTTATCTCACACTGGGTGATAAACAAAAGCCGCCTTTGGTATTGATTCATGGTTTTCCTACTTGCAGTTGGGACTGGGCCAAGATCACCCCTGCATTAAGTGAGCATTTTTATTTGATTACCTTAGATATGCTGGGTTTTGGTTTTAGCGATAAACCCAAGCAGGATTATTCGATTTTTGAGCAGGCAGATATTTTTGAAGCATTACTTAATAAATTGGATATCAAACACTATCATTTATTGGCCCATGATTATGGCGATACGGTTGCTCAAGAACTATTAGCACGCCATCATCAAAGCGGCAATATTGGTTCGGTTATATTTAGTAATGGTGGCTTGTTTCCTGAAACCCATCATCCTGTTTTATTACAAAAATTATTATTAAGCCCTATTGGGTTTATATTAAGTAAGCTTGTGCGTTATGAAAAATTTAAGAAAAATTTTGATGTTATATGCGCTAAAAAATTACCGGAAGATGAGTTAAAAGCGTATTGGCAAATGCTTGAGCATAAAGGCGGAGTGTTGATTATGCATAAGTTAATAGCCTACATGACTGAGCGTAAGGAAAACCGTGAACGTTGGGTTGGGGTGATGCAGCAAACACAAGTGCCTATGTTACTGATAGATGGTTTGTTAGACCCTATTAGTGGAGCGCACATGGTTAAACGTTATGAAGAGTTGATCCCAAATGCACAGGTGGTGAAGCTTGAGGATACTGGTCATTATCCTCAAGTTGAAAGCCCAGCTGCGTTTTCCAGTGCTGCTTTGGCGTTTTTACTCGCACATTAGTTACTTATTATTCGCTCGCAGGTGCGAGCTCGTACAGGTAATTGTTTAAATATAAAATTGTACGAACCCGCACCTGCGGGTGAATCATATTTGCACAAAACATCGCTCGCGGGGCAAGCTCGTACAATTAATGATTATGTAAATTGTAGAAACCCGCACCTGCGAGTGAACTGTATTAGTGGCAGATATCCCCTGCAGTGAAGTCTGGTGCGGTTTACGATTGTGGTGAATTACTGGGCATAGCCTTTAGCATTGACTAATGGCACCTTGCTGCGAACAAATATACCATTTCCTCGAGCTAACTCTTTGCCTTCTTCGTTATAAAGCACAGCCTCTGCTATCCATTGACTGTTGTTTTGGTTAACAACCTTACCTATGGCCGTGATCTTGCCTTCACTGATTGGCCGGGTGATATAAGTGGTAAAACTGGTGGTTAATACAAAAACATCTTGCTCTAAACTATTACATGCAAACCAAGCTGCATCATCTAACATTTTAAAGTAGACGCTGCCGTGCATGCCCCCGGCGCTGTGATGATGGCGCGCATCAGTTTGAATGCTGATTTCAGCTTGGCCTTGTGTGACTGTCATAACGGGTTTGTAAAATTCATTGACCGGAGCCGCTTGATACATGGATTCTAGCTGGCGGTAATGTTGTTCCATTTACATTTTCCTAATTGTTACATTACGCTAAAAATTCTGCCCTAGTATGTACGTTACTTTTAAAAATACCACCAAGGGCGGTTGTTACGGTATGGGAGTGGGTGTCCATCACCCCACGAGATTTTACACAATAATGGGTTGCATCAATAGAAACCGCCACATTCTCGGTTTCAAGTAAGGTTTGTAAACTGATTAATACCTGCTGCGTTAAACGTTCTTGCACTTGTGGGCGCTGTGCAAAAAAACGAACCAGGCGATTAATTTTAGATAAGCCAATGATTTTATCTTTTGGGATATAAGCCACTTTTGCAAACCCATCTATGGTCACAAAGTGATGTTCACAGGTACTGGTCAAGTGGATGTCACTGACTTTCACCATTTCATCGACTTGCATCTTATTTTCAATGACAGACATCTTTGGGAAGTTTGCATAATCCAAGCCACCAAAAATCTCATGCACATACATTTTGGCAATGCGATGTGGGGTTTCTTGAAGACTGTCGTCAGATAAATCCAAGCCAAGGGTTTCTACCACTGTGGTCATGGCATCTTTGATACGTGCGTATTTTTCATCATTTGAAAGACCCGTGTCTTTCATGGGAGTTTCTAGGCCTCTGGCCAACAAAGTATCGCGAACTAATTGAGCGGTTTCAGATATCATGTTTAATCCTCGTATCCTATGCGTCTTTACGTTTGGCCAGTGTTAACGATACCGAATCGGCAAAGCGTAACGCATGGGGTTTATCAATGGTGACTTTCGCAAACGTGACAGAATTATGTTCACAGCAGATGTCCAAAACATCCGACACCAATTTTTCTAATAGCTTAAAACGCCCCCCTTCAACCAACGCAATCATATCTTTGGTGATGGTTTTATAATTAAGCGCCCCTTCCACATGATCGGTTAAACATAAGTGGCTAGCTGGATAATGAATCTCAGCATTAATGATCACGTCTTGTTGTTTTTCTTGCTCTTCAGGGTTAAAGCCAATAAACGTACGTAAACGTAAATTCTTGATATTAATGATGGCATTATTTTCAGGCATATTGGCTCTTCTTAAATTATTTTAAGCAGTTACGCTATGGTAATGGATTTGGATTCCTTTGCGCATTAGTTTGTCACACATTTATGCAAATACCGGCTTAACTCATCATAGTCGCTGTACACGCTATGGGCTAAATCTGCATATTCGGGTGTACCTGCGGGTGCATATAAGCAAGCGTGCATGCCAGCGTTAATCGCCGCTTGTAAGTCGTATTTATAATCCCCCACATACATGATGGTTTCAGGTGATTGTTGCCAATCCTTTGCCACCATTAATAAAGCGGTTGGGTCCGGTTTAGCAGGTGCGTCTGCACGGGTTAGAACCCGTTGAATGGGAATGCGATTATTGCTTACTTTAATGCGCGCCGCTTCTGGGCTGTTGCGGGTTACGATGGCCATAGGTAATCCAAGATCTGCTATTGCACTCACTAATTCAAGAGCACCTGGCAACCATTTAGCATGTTGAGCATCGTCTAACTCATGCTGTTCAATAAAGGCATTGGCATGGGCTTTAGCGTGATCATCAAGGCTGTCCACATGGGTGAGCAGATCCAGGTGATCTGGGCAATTGAGTGATTGGCGTAAAAAAGCAAAGTCCAAAGAAGATTCCACTAAGGTGCCATCTAAATCAAAAATCACGCCAGTGAAGGTTTGCACGTTAAGGGAGTCCATGAAATGCCTAATACAAAGAATAAATATAACCAGTATACGTCAATGCTACCTAAGCGGTTTTATTCATTCTATGATGATAGGCGCAATCGATTGATGTTTAGCCGTGAATATGACAAACCCTTTATTATCTAAAGATACCGCCCAACAAATTAGGCAACAAACCTTAGCCGTGGTTAAGCAATACCACCTTGCTTGGCGTGAGCGTGATTTAGAGGGCATTCTTGGCTGCTATCATCCTGACATCCAATATCATGATTTTTTTCAAAATAAAGTGTTCACCCAAGCTGATATTAAGGGGTATATCCGTTCAAGCTTACCTTGTGCTGAGCTGGTTCACATTGCCCCCATACGAGCAGATGGTGATACCGCTTTTATTGAATACACGATTCGCTTGCAAGAGCAGCAAGGTTTAGCCGCCTTTAGAGCCAGCGAAGCCATTACCGTGAAAGAGGGCTTAATTTGGCGTATACATGAGTATGCGAGCTTAATGGGGCAAAGCGCGGTGCAATCCTCGCGTGTTAAAAATGACTTAACGCGACTAGGTTTATCCACAAGGCAGGTGGCGGCCATGTCTCAAGATATACGAGATTACTTGGCCTGCGCCAATGTGATTAATCAGGCAGATCTTAACTTACAAAAAATGGCAAACGATACGGGTTATACCCGAAATCAACTATCGTATTTATTTAACCAAGTGTTTGGTAAGCGATTTTTGCAATACATAAATGAGCTAAGAATCCACTGGGTAGTGCAGCAAATACGCAGCGGCATTAACTGTTCACCAGAAGCATTAGCACTGGATGCTGGTTTTAAAGGTAGTTCGGTTTTTTATAAATACTTTCGTGAGGTGACAGGTAAAACACCAAAAGCGTTTATAAAAACCAAGCTGTAAAATCCTTGCGTGCACGCTGATAGGTTTTTTGAATAGCGGTTTGTTAGAGTCAGCTTATTGAGCATGGGTATTTAAAAAGGTGATATATGGTTAGTTTGTGGATGGAGCAGGTTACACACACAGCGCGCCCAAATTTGCAGCAAGATTTGGCGGTAGATGTGGTCATAATCGGTGCAGGCTTTACGGGCTTGTGGACGGCGTATTATTTAAACCAAGCCCAGCCGGATTTAACCATTGCGATTCTTGAAGCCAAACATGTTGGTTTTGGGGCATCAGGGCGAAACGGTGGCTGGCTTATGGGGGAAATAGCGGGGGCCGATGAGTTATTAAAATCGGCATCAAAAGCTGAGCGTCTAGCCAGTCATCATTTAATTCACGATATTCCAGACGAAGTCGCGCGGGTTTGCTCACAAGAAAATATTCACTGTGATTTAAAAAAAGGCGGAGTGTTGTATTGTGCTGCCCGCTACCCAGAACAAACTCAGTGGTTACATGACGCATTAAACGACTTTAAAAAAAATGATTACACTGAAGATGATTTTTGTTGGTTAGATAAAGCTCAATTAGATCAGCAACTTCAAATGCCCAAAGCGCAGGGCGCGATGTTTAGCCCTCACGTGGCCACCATTCAGCCAGCAAAATTAGCAATGGGTCTCGCTCAGTGTCTTGAACAAAAAGGCATTAAAATCTATGAAAATTCAGCGGTATTACAATGGCAAAGTGGTGAAGTTAAAACCCATTCGGCCAGCGTAAAAGCAAAGTGGATTGTGCCGGCAGTAGAAGCCTATGGCACGCAGCTCAAACCCATTGATAAATATCAGCTGGCAGTTTATAGCTTAATTATTGCAACCGAACCGTTATCACAACAGATTTGGGATCAAATCGGGCTCGAAAAGGGTCAGGCATTTAGCGAGTCATCGCGTTTAATTAGTTATGGCCAGCGCAGCGCAGATAATCGATTGGTGTTTGGGGCACGAGGTGGATACAGTTTTGGTGGTCGTTTGCGTCATGACTTTACCCATACACAAACCGAAATGGCGTTGCGACTCAATTTATTGCATGAATGTTTTCCTGTATTAAAACAACACAATGTCAAAATCACGCATTCATGGGGCGGCAACCTTGCCTTACCAAGACGCTTTCATCCACATATGGTGTGTGATCACAGCAATGGCATTGCATTAGCGGGTGGTTATATTGGTGAAGGAGTTGGGGCCACAAACTTAGCCGGTCGCACATTAGCGGATTTAATTTTAAATAAACAAACCATTCATACCCAACAACCTTGGGTTAAAAATAACCAGCCCATTAGTGCGTTAAAAAAATGGGAGCCAGAACCGATTCGCTGGTTAACCTATAAAGCCCTTAATAAAATGTTAGCCTATGAAGATAAGGTTTTATCTGACTTGGCTTCAGCAAAATGGAAGCGAAAATGTGTGGTTGCCATTTGTAATATATTAGATTCAGTTATCTCTTAATAGGACTCAAAAATGCAAGATTATTCACAGCTGTATATTAACGGACAATGGATAAGCTCTAGCGGTCAGCAAACCTTCGAGGTGATTAATCCAGCGACAGAAGAAGTCTGTGCCAATGTTGTCATGGGGACCAAACAAGATGTGGATCAAGCCGTTATTGCCGCAACGGCTGCCTTTAAAACGTGGTCAAAAACCAGCAGTGAGTATCGTGCTCAGATGATTCATCAACTGGTTAATAAACTACGCGAATACCGCCATGAGTTAGCACAGGTTATGAGTCTATCAATGGGCATGCCATTACACCTCGCAGGGGAAGTGCAGGTGGATGATCAAATCGATATTTTAGAAACCTATGTGAAGCGTACACAATTAATGGATGAAATTAAAACCATAGGCAATGCAAAAATTCTAAAACAACCCATTGGTGTCTGTGCTTTGATTAGCCCGTGGAATTATCCATTGAATCAACTGGTGGGTAAAATGGCTCCCGCACTGGCCGCTGGTTGTACCATGATTGTAAAACCGTCCGAGCAAACATCCCTGCAAGATTTTATCGTTGCAAAAGCTTGCGACGAAATTGGTTTACCAAAAGGTGTGTTTAATCTTGTACCTGGAAGCGGCCCAGAAGTGGGTGCCGCGCTATCGGCACACCCTGATATACAACTCATTTCATTTACGGGTTCAACCCGCGCCGGTATTCACATTGCACAAAATGCGGCACAAAATGTGAAACGAGTGGTGCAAGAGTTAGGTGGAAAATCCCCGCTTATTATTGATAAAGGCTGTGATATCGAAGCGGCTGTGCAATATGGCATGGATGACGTGCTCATCAATACGGGTCAAACCTGCACGGCATACAGTCGTTGGTTGGTTCACACAGATATTGCACAAGCAGTTATTGCATTAGCCAAACAAAAAGCAGAAGCGGTTGTGATTGGTAGTGGGCCGGATGCGTTTATGGGGCCAATGGTAAGCCAAGCACAACAGCAACGTGTATTAAACTATATTGAGCGTGGCATAAAAGAAGGGGCCATGCTGGTCACCGGTGGATTAGAAAAACCAGCCGGAATTGATAAAGGCTTTTATGTATCGCCGACGATTTTTGCAAATGTAAGCAATGATATGGTCATTGCCCGCGAAGAAATCTTTGGCCCTGTGATTTGTATTATTGAATACGATACCATTGAACAAGCTATTGAACTGGCTAACGATACTCCCTATGGCCTAGCCGCAGCGGTTTATGCCAAAGACAAAACACTGGGTTTTGATGTGGCCAAACACATTGATGCAGGCATGGTGTATGTGAATGGTGGTCGCTATAATATAGAGGCTCCCTTTGGTGGTATGAAACAAAGTGGTAATGGCCGTGAATTTGGTGATGAAGGTTTGCATGAATATGTGGAGTTAAAAGCCATTCACGTGGATGAGTATGACTGATAAGTGAGCTATGGATTTTTCAATTACATTTTTTCAATTGTTCTTTTGGGGCATATTATTAATTGCCCCAATCTTGACCCTATTGTGTGGGTTAATTACCGGCTTGGGTTTATTGGTTGGGCGCAGAGAAGGCTGGCCCGCATTTGATTCTTTGTACTGGGCGTTTATTACCGCATTAACCGTGGGTTATGGGGATATTCGCCCGATTAAAAAAACCTCTAAAGTGGTATCAATAATCATTGCATGGTGTGGTATTACGCTGACTGGTTTGTTAGTAGCCATCGCAGTTAAGTCGGCCTCTACTGCCTTTGAAATTCACATGGACCCCGCCTTAATGCAGCATATTGAGCAGCGACTTCATAAAGGCTAGTAGCGATACATGCTTTTTTACTTCAAGCTGAATTATGTATGAGCCTTTCAATAAATAACTTAAAATCCCGTATCGCATTACTTATTGTTTAAGTACAAGGAGTCGTCTCATCGCACTGTTACAACGAATTAAAAATAACCCCTTACACTTTGCATTAATCACCATTACGGCACCTGCCATATATGGGTTAATTATTCCGGTTGTGTTTTTGGATCTCTTTGTCAGCCTATATCAAGCCATTTGTTTTGGGGTGTACAAAATTCCCAAGGTAAAGCGTAGCCAATACATATCGTTAGACCGTAAAAAACTTGCACACTTAAATACGGTGCAAAAATTTAATTGTCTTTACTGCGATTATGCCAATGGCATTCTAGCGTATGCCAGTGAAGTGGCAGGTCGAACAGAATGGTATTGGTGCCCAATTAAACACCCTACAAATGCACTGCGTGCCCATGATCATTATGATCAATTTATCGAGTATAGTGACGCAGAGGAGTTTGCGAAAAAACACAAACAACAGCGTCAAGCATGCCGAGCTTGTGAAAGCAGCTGTGGCTCAGAAAGTAAAGAATGACATTTAAACACAGCAAGTGAATTAAATTAAACAGCGCATAAACTGCGTTCAATGCTTGTGTTGGGTTAGATGAAAACCCTCATTAAACATCTGTTTACGTGATTCATAATACTAATGCGTTATATGAAGTTAGCTCAAAACATAAGGAAAAATATGAAAACTATTTTATTATTATCAACCTTGCTTTTAGCAGGTTGTGCGTCTGGAGGAGTTGGTCATCCAAGCAATGGTGCTGGCCAGGCAGCAACGGATGCGGCTAACACTGCAACTGCTGCGGCAAATGCGGCATCGAATCACATCATGCATCACACACCACCACCTCCGCCTCCGCCACCTATGTTTTAATATATTAAATTAATGTCAGTCAGATAAAACATAGTATCGTTTGGCTGGCGCTAAGGCCTTTGGGTTATTAAAAAATTTAATATATTTTGGGTTAACCAATCAGGACACTCAACCGCTGTCATATGCCCACAGCTAGGGTGATGCACATGGCTAACCTGTTGGATGTTATCTAAAAAATAGCGACTGGTTTTTGTAAAGATACGATCAAGTTCGGCGGTAATGACTAGGGTTGGACAAATTATTTTTTTTAAGCCCTCTATGTGTGGGTTTTTATCGTGATAAAAACTGCGCACAAACGCGCCGATGCTTTTGCCGTTGCCGTCTTCCATTAGTTTTAACGTTTTTTCGTACAACTCATCTGAATTGTTAGCCGCTGATAAACCCGCAAATAATGGCCCAGAATTGATTTTTAAACCTTGAATGATTAATGGCCAGCTAAAGTTTTCAAAACTGCTGGCCATAAAGGTAACCGCGGCTTGATTAGCCACGTCTGGCAAATTGCTAAACTGGGTGGATGAGCTGGTATTGCATAAAATAAGAGACAATAACCGATTATGATCGGCATGATTTTCATCTATCGCGTATTGCATGGCGTAACGGGCTGCGATCATACCGCCGGTGCTGTGCCCCATTAAATGAAATTGATGCAAACCTAGGTGTTCTGCCAGTGCGTTAACGTCTTCAACACAGGTTTCAATGTTGTAGTTTTTTGGCTCACCTTCAATGGTGGTAAAACCGTGGCCACGAACATCAAGGGCAATCACTCGATAACTTTTAGCCAGCTGCTGCGCTACTCCTGTTTTCATCCAATAGGCGCTATGTTGTGCTAAACCATGCAGGGCAATGATGGGCTCGCCTGTGCCCATTTCTTCGTAGTGAAAATGAACGTTTTGATGTTGAAAACTGGGCATAAGAGGTTTCACTTTTTATTGTATATACAGACTATTGCTGAGTTTTTAGTATAGGTCAAATAACAGCAGTGAAGAGTCGTTTATCAATTTAGAGCGCTGATGTGGATTGCGATTAATGCACTGCGTGCTATGGGCGTGACGGTGTAGCTGGTGTTTTACCCACGGAGCTTCACGGCAGTGAATCTTACCTACGAATGCGAGTATTCATGTCTCAAATAGACAAAACAGATTCGCGCGCAAGCGCCCTCCCACAAATTGAGAGAATATTGTGGGAGGGCGCTTGCGCGCGATAAATTAAAAAATATGTAAATGATGCTTGATAGCCGTTTAACGCAACTTTTCTAACATCAAGTAATACCACATGCCTAAAGCTAAGAACTGATTACCAATCCATTCGCTACCGGGTAAGCGAATATGTTTGCAGTTTGCAAAGGTATCGTAATCTTTCATTTGTCCTGTCATGGCGTTGGCCATAATTTCACTGACAATATGAGTAAGCGCAATGCCGTGACCGGAATAACCTTGTGCATAAAACACGTTATCCGACAGTTTGCCCAATTGAGGAATACGGTTAATCACAATGCCCATCATGCCAGACCATTGGTAATCGACTTTTACGCCTTTTAAACGTGGAAATGTTTTTTCAATAGCAGGGCGCAATTCTGCATCGATGTCACGACTTTCACGGCCAGAATAATTGGCACCACCACCAAACAATAATCGTTTGTCAGCGGTTAAGCGGTAATAATCCAATACAAAGCGGCAATCATACACGGCCACATCTTTAGGGTTTATTAGATTGGCGACGTCATCACCCAATGGTTCGGTGACCACTAGGCCACCGGCAGCGGGGAAGATTTTCCCGCTCATTTTTAAGCGCTCTAATCTGTGATACGCATTACCTGCCAGCATCACGGTATTGGCGGTAACACTGCCTTTTTGGGTGAATACTTTTGCCGGTTTGCCGGTTTTATTATCGCCGTGATCAATGTCGATCACTTCGCTGTTTTCAAAAATTAAGGTACCTAATGATTCAGCTGCGCGCGCTTCACCTAAACATAAGTTCAAACTGTGCAGGTGCATGTTTTTTTTGTTGTAGATACCGCCGTGGTAGATGTCGGTTTCTAAAAACTCATTGATGCGATCGCGCTCAACAAATTCCACGTCATCTTCCATACCGTGGTCTAAACATTCTTGATAGTTGGCACGCAGTTCGGGCAGGTGACTTGGTTTGTAAGCGGTATGCAAATGGCCAAATTTAAGGTCGCAATCGATGCCATATTTGGCAATACGATTTTTAATGATGTCATGACCATGAAAGCGCAGGTGCCAAATAAAGTCATCCACATCACTGCCTAAGGTTTTGCGCATTTGTTTACGCATCGCTTCGTCCCCAGACAGGCTGCCGGTGACTTGGCCGCCGTTTCGACCAGTGGCCCCCCATGCGACTTTTTTGGCTTCAATCACCGCGACCTTTAAGCCCCGTTCGGCTAATTCAAGGGCGGTGTTGATGCCGGTAAAGCCGCCGCCAACAATGGCCACATCGACGCGGATATCGCCTTCTAGCTCTGGGTAGTCACTGTCTTGATTGACGGTGGCGCTGTAATACGCTTCACATCGCTTGGCTGTCATGTTCGACCTTTTAAATCATTAAGATAGTTGAGGTTATTCTGAGCAACATCCGCTGGCTGCGCTATCGGGTCGAGTGGGTATTGATTTTTGTAAATCATCCAAACCAACCTACATATCATCTTGGCTTAATGCTCGTGTTTGGCTTGTTTCGCTCGCTCTTTTGCGTCTTCTTTAAGTACCTGTTTCAGTTCTTGCAGGCCTTTTTGTACCGCGATGCCGTACTGTTTATCATCCCCCCATACTTCCGCCAGTTTGCGCATGTTTTCTTCATCGTGCTGTGCGAACAACTTACCTGCATGTTGAGCATCTTCTTGAGTTACCCCCAGTATTTGTAACGCATCCACCCCTAGGTGTAAGGCGGAATCAAAGGTTTCACGGCGTAAGCCGTCAATCTTAGTTTGCATGATGGCATAAGCGTGACTTCTATCTATGGCACGGGCCAGTATTTTTAAATGGGGAAAGTGTTGTTTTGCCATGTGAATAATGTCCAAGGTTTTGTCTGCTTCATCCACGGCGATGACCAATAACTTAGCCTCATTGGCTCCGGCAGCTTCAAGCAAATCTCGACGAGCGGCATCGCCGTAATAAACCTTGGTGCCAAAGCGTCGTACCAAATCCACTTGCCCGGGGCTGTGATCAAGTATGGTCAGGTTATAACCTTGTGCCATTAGTAAGCGCCCAATGATTTGACCAAAGCGCCCATAGCCCGCCAAGATCACGTGCTCGGTGCTTTCGATATTGGTGTCTGGTTCTGGTTGAGCTTGCTGGCCTTTGCGGCTGAAATACAACTCATAAGCCACTAATAACAAAGGTGATATCAGCATAGATAGCGCCACCACCACGGTAATCATGTTTACCAAGGCATCATCAAACACGTTAAATTGGCGAGCGCTACTGGCCAATACAAAGGCGAATTCGCCCCCTTGTGCCAAGGCTAAAGTAAACAACATGCCTTGCGAGCGCGTCATATTCGAAATGCCCGCAATGCCAGCTAATACCAGTATTTTTACTGCAATTAACGCCACAACCGACAGACCAATAAACAAGGGCTGATCAAACAATAACTGAAAATCAATGCTGGCCCCTACGGTGATAAAAAACAGGCCAAGCAATAAGCCTTTAAAGGGCTCAATATCCACTTCTAATTCATGACGGAATTCGTTATCGGCCAGTACCACGCCGGCTAAAAAAGAGCCTAACGCTGGGGATAAACCAATGGCCTGCATCAATACAGTAATGGCCACCACAATCAATAACGCAAACGCAGTGAACACTTCGCGCATACGAGTTTCAGCAATAAAACGAAAGAAAGGGGCCGCCAGATACTTACCGCCCAACACTATGGCTAATATAGTGGCGCTGGTGATCACCACTTGAATCCAAACAGGTAAGTGGCTGATCAAGCTGTCGTGTACATCAGCATTGTTAATCACTTCACCCACTGCCAATAACGGCAGTAACGCCAAAATAGGAATCACCGCAATATCTTGAAACAACAAAACAGAAAAACTATTGGCACCGGCTTGGGTTTTTAATAAACCGCGCTCAGTGAGGGACTGCAATACAATCGCGGTGGATGACAATGCCAAGGTTAAACCAATGGCAAGACTGACCTGCCAGACAAAATCGCTGGCTAACATGATCAGCGCGCTAATCATGGCGGCGGTGAGAACCACCTGCAAACCACCCAGCCCTAAAATAGGACGACGCATTTGCCACAAGCGTGAAGGGCGTAACTCTAGGCCCACTAAAAATAACATCATCACCACGCCAAATTCGGCAAAGTGCATGACTTCGGTTTGATCACCAACGAGATGAAACACAAACGGGCCAATGAGCACGCCCGCGATTAAATATCCAAGCACAGAGCCCAAGCCCAAACGCTTGGCAATCGGCACTGATAATACAGCGGCAAATAAATAGATGAGGGCGCTTACGAGCATGGGCAACCTTAAATGATATGAATGGTGTAAGTGTAGCGAATAAACTATGTATGTGGATATGTAATTAATATTATGCCAGTAGAAAGAGCAGCAAGAGACTCCCATTAACGGACTACGTCCTATGGGAGTGACGATTGCCAGAGCCGGTTTATATTCGTCATAGTCGAAGTAATTTTAAACGTCACCCCCGCGAAGGCGGGCATCCATTTTGGTATAGTTTGATACTGTGTAGAAATGATTCGCGCGCAGGTGCGCGCTCGTACATTATGTTTTTATCTTTATCGTAGGATGGGTTAGCTGCGAGTATCACGAGCAACGTAACCCACCATTAATTAAGTCGGGCAGTGCCCGACCTACAGTTGCCGTTTTAATCTTTTTCTTTCTTCCCTGCTTTACCATGCACCCAGCCATACAAAATTGGCAAAACAAATAACGTTAATAACGTTGATGAAATAATCCCACCAATCACCACAGTTGCCAGTGGCCTTTGTACTTCTGCCCCTGTGCCTGTGTTTAATGCCATGGGCACAAACCCTAAACTTGCTACTAATGCGGTCATGAGTACGGGGCGTAAACGAATCACAGCCCCTTCCATAATGGCGTGAGTTAAATTACCTAGCTCTAAAAAACGTTCGCGAATAAACGATAACATCACCAAGCCGTTTAATACGGCAATGCCACTTAATGCAATAAAACCAACCGCCGCAGAGATTGATAACGCCATGTTGGTTAGCCAAAGAGCAAAAATACCGCCGGTTAATGCAAATGGAATCGCACTAAAAATAATTAACGCATCTTTGAATGAGTTAAATGCCATGACTAATAATCCTAAAATTAATAACAAGGTCAATGGCACCACAATGCTTAAACGTTTGCTGGCGGATTGTAATTGCTCAAACGTGCCCGCATATTCCAGCCAATAACCAGCAGGCATGTTTACATTTTGTGAAATAGCGTGTTTGGCATTTTGCACAAACGAGCCTAAGTCCACGCCACGAATATTACTGCTCACAATAATACGGCGCTTACCTTGCTCACGGCTTATTTGATTTGGCTGAGGGCTGATCTCAATACGTGCCACTTGATTCAGTGGCACGTAATCACCACTGGCTAGAATAATCGGCAGTGCTCGTAATTCATTAATGTCGCTGCGTAATGTTTCTGGCAAACGCATGACAATATCAAAGCGTCGATCCCCTTCAAATATCAAGCCCGCCTGTTCACCGGCTATGGCGGTGGCCAGTATGGTTTGTATGTCAGTTAAGGTTAAACCGTATTCAGCTAACGCCAGTTTGTCTGGCACAATGCTTAACATGGGTAAGCCTGTTACCTGTTCGATACGGGCATCGGCGGCACCTTGTAGCGTTTGTATTTGCGTTAACACCGCTTGCGCTTGTGTGAGTAAAACATCTAAATCATCGCCATAAATTTTAATGGCCAAGTCAGAACGCACCCCTGAAATCAGTTCGTTAAAGCGCATTTGAATAGGCTGAGTAAATTCATAATTGTTACCTGGTAAATGGGCGATGGCTTGCTGAATTTTTGCACTCACATCGTGTTGCGTTAATGACGAATCTGCCCATTCGTTTTCAGGTTTTAACATCACAAAGGTATCAGCCACATTAGGTGGCATCGGGTCGGTGGCCACTTCGGCGGTACCGATTTTTGAGAAAACGGTTTTTACTTCATCTACTTTTAGAATTTCGGTTTCAAGTATGGTTTGCATAGCGACCGCTTGTTCGATTCCTGTACCGGGTGTGCGCATGGCATGCAGTGCAATATCCCCCTCTTGTAACTGAGGAATAAATTGTGTGCCTAACGTGGTAGCAAGATACACACAAGCAAATACCAAGGCAGTGGCTAGGCTGATGACTAATCGCGGGAAATTAAGCGCCCATTGCAGAGCTTTTTGATAGCCATATTTGGTTTTGACAATCACAACACTTTCTTTTTCATTGATGGGGCCTGTCATAAACAGCGCTACCATGGCTGGCACAAATGTTAACGATAAAACCAAAGCAATGAGTAATGCCATGACCACGGTGGCGGCCATGGGGTGAAACATTTTACCTTCAACACCGGTTAACGAAAAAAGCGGAATATAAACCAAGGTAATGATCAGCACTCCAAATAAGCTGGGGCGAATGACTTCATTGGTGGCATCAAATACGATGCTTAAACGTTCTTTTTTGGTTAATTTCTGGTTGTTATATTGGCCTAGCCGACGAATCGCGTTTTCCACAATGATCACCGCGCCATCGACAATTAAACCAAAATCCAATGCCCCCAAACTCATTAAATTGGCGGATACGCCTGTGCGTACCATGCCGGTAATGGTGCCTAACATAGCAAGAGGGATCACCGCAGCCGTGATGAGCGCCGCTCGAATATTACCAAGTAATAAAAATAAAACGGCAATGACCAGTAACGCGCCTTCAATTAAGTTTTTTTGTACGGTGGCGATGGCTTTTTCAACTAATGTGGTGCGGTTATACACCACCTCTAGGGTAATACCATCGGGTAAACTTTTTTGAATTTCGATTAAACGTGCGGTTGCATCAAGCGCCACTTCGCGGGAGTTTTCTCCGGCAAGCATCATGGCGGTAGCGATCACTGTTTCTTCACCGTTATGGGTGGCCGCACCTGAGCGCAGTTCTTTGCCAATGGTCACATCCGCCACGTCTTTAATGAACACAGGGCTTGAATCAACCGTTTTGATAATCACATTACTTATATCTTGAGTGGTTTTTAATTGCCCAGGTATGCGTACTAATAATTGCTGGCCACGGTTTTCAATAAAACCGGCCCCTTGATTTTGATTGCTACTGATTAATGCTTTATGAATATCGGCCATGCTAACGTGTAAACCAAGCATTTTTTCTGGCCATGGGGTAACGTGATATTGTTTTTCATAACCGCCAATGGCGTTGACTTCGATAATGCCTTTGACTAAAGCCAGTTGCGGTTTAATGATCCAATCTTGAATTTCTCGCAGATCAATAATGTCATAGGGCATCCCATTTTTTTTCAAGGCACCACTTTTTGCCCGAACGCTGTACATGAATATTTCACCAAGCCCAGTGGCAATTGGCCCCATGGTGGCTTCAATGCCATTGGGTAATTGTTGATTAACCGAGCTTAAGCGTTGATCAATGAGGTTGCGGGCAAAATAAATGTCGGTTCCTTCTTCAAATACCAGTGTGACTTGCGATAAACCATAACGTGACAACGAGCGGCTGTAGGCCAGCTGTGGTAAGCCAGCAAACGCGGTCTCCACATTAAAAGTAATGCGTTGTTCCACTTCTAATGGAGAATATCCATCGGCCTGGGTATTGATTTGTACTTGCACATTGGTGATATCAGGCACCGCATCAATAGGCAGTTTTTGGTAGTGATAAAAACCAGCCGCCATAATAAATAGCGCAAGCACCACCATGAGTATGCGTCGCTCGATGGAGAAACGTAAAATCGATTCGATCATGTTTTTCTCCTAATGAACGTGTTCTGCACCGGACTTTTCTAAGTCCGCTTTGATGAGATAACTATTTTTTACAACGTATTCATCGCCCTTGTTTACACCCGTTAATACTTCGCTGTATTGATTATCGCGTAAACCAATGATGACAGGCGAAGGTGTATAGCGATTATTTTCTTTGATAAAAACCACGGTTTTATTTTCAAATTGTTGCACAGCCGCGTTCGGGATTCGAATCGCCACTTGTTTGCTTTGGGTGACTACATCTGCTTTTAGGGTGACACCGGCACGCCAGCCATGGTCATGATTATCTAAACGCACTCGGGCTAATTCAAAAGGCAGGTTGTTTTGATTGGGAATAATGTGCGCAATGTTAAAGACTTCATGATCAATGATGACTTTTTGCCCTTTTTTAATCATGCGCATTTGATTGGGAAATATTTTAAATTCAGCCCATAAAATATTGTCGTTAAACAAGGTAAACAAAGGTTGATCTTGTGTGAGCTCACCAGGGTTTGCATGGCGCTCGATAATCATGCCGCTAAAGGGGGCTTCTACATAATATGGGTGTAGACTTTGATTGGATTCAATACGGGCCAGCTTGTCACCTTTTTTAACGGTTTGCCCTACGCTTACGTTGACTTGAATGATGGTGCCGTCAAAGCGCGCGCCGATGTGACTAATTTGACTGGCATCATTAACAACCTTGCCATATACCCGTTGCGTCGACATAACAAAACCCGGCTGAGCTTTATCGGTTTTGATATTTGACTGCTGTGCGGTTGTGTCATTAATCGTGACACTTTCAGTGTGGTTGTGTTCGTCTTGGTGATCGGTATGTTGATCTTCAGCATGCTGCTCGTGCTGGGGATTTAATTGATGCTCATCAGGGCGATCATGCTCATG
Organism: Bermanella sp. WJH001; assembly: GCF_030070105.1. Lineage (NCBI taxonomy): Bacteria > Pseudomonadati > Pseudomonadota > Gammaproteobacteria > Oceanospirillales > Oceanospirillaceae > Bermanella > Bermanella sp. WJH001. The sequence continues at coordinate 1,149,549 of NZ_JASJOO010000003.1, forward strand.
ATCATCACCTGCTAATGCATGCGCGCTAAAAAAGCATAAACAGATTGAAAAACAGGTTATGGGCAGGGCATTAAAAAAAGTGCCACATCGTAAAAATGTAAACATGGGTTGTTCCTAGAAAATTCAAAATTTAACAAATTAAAATAAAACGAAGATTGAATTACGCTCTAGGAGGGCGATAAAACCCATTAGGCTGTTGGGTAAGTTCAAGTTGATGAGTAAAAGAATGTTGGGGGCTTTGCCCAAATAGTGTATTGGAAGAATACAGCGAAGTGATAAAACTAGAATGAGCACCGTGGCAGTGACAGCAATGGTGACAGTCAAAACCCGATTGATTATTTGAACTGGCGTTGTCTTGTTTGACCATTTGAGCATGATCGTCACCGTGCTGATGCTCAAACTCTAAATGCTCAAGCCCGCTTTGATGAGTGCTATGGGCATCCGCCATCGACCATACCGATTGCGTTGCAATCAATATAATCATGAGCCATTGGATACCATTTTTAAACATAGTCACACATCAACTGGTTTTGAATAAAGGATGTTAGCCTACAATGCGGCGTTTTTCAGCTGTTTTGTCGGCACGATCTAATCGGTCTTTTAATCTGCTTGCCTTTGGGCAGCCAGTTGTCGATTAAGTTCCGCCTCCATTGCCAAAGGCGATTGTGTGTTTTTGGCGAGCAATTTGTACATAACTGGCACAATGACTAACGTGAAGACCGTTGAGACGATAATACCGGTTAGCACCACAATACCGATGACGGTGCGCGTTTCGGCCCCTGCACCAAATGATAAAATTAACGGCACTGCGCCAAATGCGGTGGTGATGGCGGTCATTAAAATTGGGCGCAGGCGCACGGTGGCCGCTTCAATGATTGCCTGTTCAAAAGCCACTCCTTGATCGCGTAATTGATTACAAAACTCCACAATTAAAATGCCGTTTTTAGCGGTGAGCCCCACCAGCATAATTAATCCGATTTGAGAATAAATATTCAACGACTGCCCAAAAACATATAACCCTGTTAATGCTCCAATCATAGCCATGGGTACGGTGAGCATAATCACAAGAGGGTGAATGTAACTTTCAAATTGTGCTGCTAGTACTAAAAATACAACCACAAGAGCCAGTGCAAAAATAAAGTAAATAGACTGGCCACTGGTTTGCAGATCTTGAGATTGCCCTTTATAACTAATGACCGCCTCAGCTGGTAAATGGGTTTTGGCTAAGTCGTTTAGGTATTCAAGTGCTTCACCTAGGGTGTAACCATCTGCAAGGTTGGCTTCAAGGGTGATTGCGCGAATACGATTGTAACGGTTTAGGGTATTGGCATCGGCTCGCTCTGTAATGCTGACTAAGTTTGCCAGCGGGATTAACGCATCGTTATTACGACTGCGCACATAGATGTTTTTCATATCCAAAGGCGTATTTTGCAATTCACGTTCACCTTCTAAAATCACATCGTATTCTTCACCACGATCTAAAAAGGTGGTGACACGACGGGAGCCTTGAAGCGCCGCTAAGGTATTGCCAATTTCTTCAGCGCTTACGCCTAAATCGGCAGCACGTTGCGTATTTATATTGATTAAGACTTGAGGCTTGGTTTCTTTATAGTCGTGATCAAGGCCTATGAGCTTGGGGTTTTGTGCTGCCTGGGTTAATAAAATATCACGCCATTGGGCCAATTGTTCATAGTTACTGCCACCAATAACAAACTGTAATGGTTTACCAAGACCACGCCCTAACGCTTGACGCATGATGGCAAACGCACGCACTCCGGCTAAGTCGCTGAGGTTTTTATTAATGCGCCCAATGACTTCATTAGCAGGTGGGCGTTCGCTCCAATCTTCTAATACCACAATAACAAACCCACCAGAAAAATCAGACGAGTCGCCAAAGCCACGAGGGGTTCGCACTAATAGACGTTTGACAATACCTTCGTCTACTAATGGCATTAAGCGCGTTTCGATTTCATCCATGTAGGCTTTTGAATAATCATAACTTGAGCCTTCAGGGGCTGAGACTAAAACAAAAAATGCACCGCGGTCTTCTTTGGGGGTGAACTCGCTGGGGATGTGATTAAACAGCCAAGCGCAACTTAATAATGCGATGCCTAACAAAATAATGGTGCGTTTAGGCGCGTTTAGGGCGTGATTTAAATAGTCTTTATATTGCTCACGTAATTTATCTAATACACGGTTTGTTTTTTGCGTAAGTATGTTGGGTTTATCGTTGGCGTGTAATAAACGGGAGCACATCATAGGTGACAGAGACAGTGCAACCAAAGACGAAAAGCCAACAGCGGCTGACATAGCAATGGCAAATTCGGTAAAGAGTTTACCTAGATCCCCTTCTAAAAAAATAATCGGCAGAAATACAGAGATTAAAACCGCTGTGGTGGCCAGTACCGCAAATGAAACTTGTCGCGCACCTAAGTAAGCGGCCACTAAAGGGGATTCTCCTTCATCAATGCGTCTGTGGATATTTTCTAACATCACAATGGCATCATCCACCACCATGCCGATGGCAAGAATCAGCGCTAAAAGGGTTAGCAGGTTTATGGTGAAACCCAGCATGTATAAAATGAGAAAGGTGCCCATTAGGGAAACAGGCACGGTAATGGCGGGCACTAATGTGGCCCGTACATTTCCTAAAAAGATGTATATCACCAGTATGACCAGTGCCATGGCAATGAATAGGGTTTGATATACCTCTTTGATGGAGCGCTCGATGAATACCGAGCTGTCATAACTGGAAAGCAGTTCCATGCCCGCCGGTAAACTTGGGTTAATCTCTGCAAGTAATGCACGCGCTTTGCGGGCCACATCTAAGGTGTTGGCGGTGCTTTGTTTGGTGATACCCACGCCCACCATGGGCACGCCATTGCCGCGGAACGATTTACGATGTTCTTCAGCGGCCAGTTCAACCCTGGCCACATCTTTGAGGCGTACTTGGTAATCGTTGTGGGCACGTATGACCAGTTGCCCAATTTGCTCAGGGCTTGGGTAGGCACGCTCTAAACGTACCGTGAATTGGCGTTGGTCCGATTCAATACTACCGGCTGGCAGTTCGACATTTTCGCGACGCAGAGCATCTTCAATGTCACTAATCGTTAGCTCACGGGCAGCCAGTGCTTTACGGTCAATCCAAACTCGTAATGCGTAATCTAAGCCTCCACCCACACGCACACGGGCAACCCCATCAATCACACTAAAGCGATCCACTAAATAGCGGTTTGCATAATCGGTAAGTTCTAACAATCCCATGCGATCGCTGACAAGGTTAAACCACATGATGGTGTCATCGTCAGCACCGGCTTTTGATACCTCTGGCGGATCAGCATCATCAGGTAAATCATTGAGCACTCTTGAAACACGATCACGCACATCATTTGCCGCAGCATCAATGTCTCGGCTCACATTAAATTCGATGGAAATATCAGAGCGGCCATCTTTGCTTGAAGAAATAATATTCTTAATGCCTTCAATCCCTGAAATACGATCTTCAATCACTTGAGTAATGCGTTGTTCAACAATGGCGGCAGCGGCACCTTTGTAGTTGGTGCTAATACTCACTACTGGGGCGTCAATGTCTGGGTATTCGCGTAAGGGCAGTTTATCAAACGCCAATAACCCAAACGCTAGAATCAGTAAGCTAATAACCGAAGCAAGAACGGGACGTTTAACCGAAAGATCCGTAATGATCATGCGTCACCTTGGTCTTTACTGGTTTTAGGGTTGCGCCATGTTTCGGTTTGTTCGATCACCGTGCTGCCGGGTTTTACTTTGAGTAAACCCTGCCAGACGATTTTATCGCCTAATTCTAAACCGCTTAGTACTTCAACCAATCCATTTTGGCGAATGCCGATTTCAATGGCCTGTTCTTGTACGGTCATATCCGCATTCACTTTGTAGACTAATTGCTGATTAGCGCGCATAAAAACCGATTCTTCGGGCAGCATTTTAGTGATACGTTGCTGGTGAATTAAATCTAAGGTCAAAAGCATGCCGGGTCTTAATAGGGCTTGTTTGTTATCTATCTGCGCTCGCACCTTGATGCTGCGAGTATCAGAGTTTACCCGTGAGTCTAACGTGATGATTTTGCCGTCAAAGGTTTGCTGCGGATAGGCCGCGCTATGGGCTTTGATGCTTTGACCTACCTTTATGCGAGGCAGATAAATTTCGGCCAAATTAAAATCCATTTGTAATTGCGTTACGGAATCAAGGGTGGTGATTTCATCCCCTGGTTTGAGAAGTGTACCCACACTTACATTGCGTAAACCTAACAAACCATCAAACGGGGCTTTAATCACACGATCTTTCAACGTGGCCTGAACTTGGGCAATGCGAGCTTGAGCGGTATCAATGGAGGTTTGTAAGCGATCAAGCTCAGAGCCGGATACAGATTTTTGCTTAACCAGATTTTCAATACGACGATATTCACGTTGTTGATTGGCTAGCTCGATTTTAGCGGCATTGAGTTGTGCTAACTCTTCATCGTTGGCAAGGGTAAGCAGTACTTCGCCTTGTTTGACAAACTGCCCTTGCTCAAAGGCTATTTTGCTGATTTTTTCTGTCACGCTAGAGGTGAGAATAACGGATTCAGCTGCCCGTGCATTGCCAAGGGCTTCAAGGGATTGAGTGATTTCACTTTCTTTTACTTCAAATAATACAACCTGAGTTGCTGCACGGGGTCGTTGGTTTGACTGAGTATCTGTGTAATAGCGCCATACAACAGCAGTGATGATGATAATGAGGGAGCCATAAGCAAGCTTGCGCAGCATGGGGACGTCCTGATTTAAATGAAAAATATCGTGCGCACTATGATGCCAATAATGAGAATTAGTTTCATTAAACCAGTGCGCAGTACGTTAATTTTCTTTTGATAAATGAATTTGTACCTGATTGCGACCATTTTGTTTTGCCTTATAAAGAGCGTGATCGGCAAGGGTCATAAGTTGTGTACGGGCAAGGGACGAGGTTGGATGCCAATGAATGAGGCCTGCGCTGATGGTGATGCGGTTTTCTGCATCTGAATACGCATGGGGTAGGTTAAGAGCGTAAATGGTATTAATGATTTTTTGCCCCCAGCGTGTGGTTTCTTCCAGTGTGACCCCATAGCGAATTAAGATGAATTCCTCGCCGCCAAAGCGAATGCACGCATCCAGTGGGTGACGCTTTAAGGTTAACAACCCATGGGCCACTTTAATGAGGCATTCATCACCGGCCAAGTGTCCATAGTTGTCGTTGTATTGTTTAAAGCAGTCAATATCAACAATGGCAATTGCAATGCCTTGGTTTTCTAGCTTGCCCTGTTCCAATAGCTCTACAAAGCGCTCATCAAATTTATGACGATTCTCAGTGCCGGTGAGTTGATCGGTGCGCGCCATGGATTCTAAAAATTGCGTTTTATCAAAATTAGATCGGCGTTCTTTATCAAAACTGACGCTATGAACGAGACCGGCCAGATTAACAAAAAATAAATAGATGGCGGCGCGAATAATTTCGTTTTGAGGTAAGTCAATATAGTGCAAAAACGAAATGTACCAAAACATAATAAATAAGCTAAGTCCCAGTTTTTGGTAGTAAAAAATATTGGGAATAAAATAGGTGATTACCGAGCACAATAAAATACTGTCAATGGGCAAGGTGATGCCAAGGTTGTAATAAATAATATGAACCATGAATAAACTGGAAAACACCATTAACATGCCCAATGTCACCAATTGATGTAATGGCACAACAGGCTGCACTTGATAAGTTTTGATAAAAATGAAAATAAACAATGGCAGGGGGATGGCAAAACGAGATAACAACAAGGCGTAGATGGCATCATGGGATGCCCCAAGATAATGAATGTCCCAAAGTGAAAATGCGAGCAGGGCAAATAATACACCCGCACAAACATACTGGGCATTGCGGCGCTGCTGAAGGTTAAACTTGCTGATATAGCTGGCACGAGTTTTATGGGTGACTTGATCTACACTCATATGGCCATCGCCTTATTAATACCCAAATACACATAAAGTGTAGTGCATACAAATACAGATGGTTAATGATGTAGCCAGTTAAACGAGCTGTTGCATGATTGCCTCTTTACACTGACCAAGCTTTCTTCTTAAATACCCCTGATTTTCACGATTCGGAGCCAACATGGCGTTATTAAACACAGTAGACCCAGATGGCCTATTAGAATATTCAGTGGTATTTACTGACCGCTCATTGAACCACATGTCACAAGCCTTTCAGGGCGCCATGCGTGACATTTCAAGCACTTTAAAAGACGTATACAACGCCGATGGCGTGGTGGTGGTACCAGGTGGCGGTACTTATGGGATGGAATCCGTTGCCCGTCAATTTGCTCAAAACAAAAAATGCCTAGTGATCCGTAACGGCTTTTTCAGCTTTCGTTGGAGCCAGATCTTTGAAATGGCTTCTCTACCAAGTGAAGAGATCGTACTAAAAGCACGCCGTGCCACTGCAGGTGATACCGCACCGTTTGCCCCTGCACCCATTGAAGAAGTGGTTGCTACGATTAAAGCTGAAAAACCAGACATGGTATTTGCCCCTCATGTTGAAACCGCATCGGGTATGATTTTGCCAGATGATTACATCAAACAAGTGGGAGAGGCAGCCCGTGAAGTGGGCGCCTTATTTGTTTTAGACTGCATCGCATCAGGTACCGTTTGGGTAGACATGAAAGCAGTGGGCGTTGATATTTTAATCAGTGCGCCACAAAAAGGGTGGAGTGCATCCCCTTGTGCCGCTTTGGTGATGCTTAATGAGCGTGCGTTAAGCGTACTAGAAACCACCACTAGCAACAGCTTTGCCTGCGACCTTAAAAAGTGGCAGCAAATTATGCAGGCCTATGAAAATGGTGGTCATGCTTATCATGCAACCATGCCAACAGATGCCTTGCTTAAATTCCGCGATACCATGTTAGAAACCAAAGAATATGGTTTTGATAAAGTAAAAGCGGAGCAACTAGAGCTTGGGCAAAAAGTACGTGCCATGCTTGAAGCCCGAGGTATTGAATCGGTAGCGGCTGAAGGCTTTAAAGCCCCTGGCGTGGTAGTGAACTACACCGACGATGCGGATATGCAAAATACTAAAAAGTTTGCAGCTCTGGGTATGCAGGCAGCTGGTGGCGTGCCATTAATGTGTGATGAGGGTGAAGGTTTTAAATCTTTCCGTCTAGGTTTGTTTGGTTTAGACAAGCTGCACAATATTGATCGTACCGTGGCGAACCTTGAAGCTGTATTGGACAAAATGCAGTAATAGCGACAACACAAACACAGCGTATTTATTCGTCTCTCCCGCGCAAGCGGGAGTCCAGCTAACGTTCATTTATCACCAATGAATAATCGTTATACCTGATAAAACGCTATAAAAAAGGCCCTAACTTGAATAAGTTTAGGGCCTTTTTTTATTGATAAGATAAATGAATTATCGAGGCTGTAAATGGGCCAATAAACGATCTTCTAATTTTTTGAAAATAAAGATAATCGTAAACGTGATACACAAATAAATAGCCGCCACAAATAAGAAGCTTTCAAACGGTGCGTAATAGCGCGCATAAATATCACGAGCAGCACCGGTTAAATCAATAATGGTCACGGTGGATGCGATGGCGCTGGCATGCAACATGAAAATGACTTCATTGCTGTATGCCGGTATGGCGCGGCGAAAGGCACTGGGCAGCACAATACGTGTGGTGCGTTTAAACCAGTTCATGCCGTAGGCTTTTGCCGCTTCTATTTCACCTTTAGGGGTGGCTTCTATGGCACCACGAAAAATCTCAGTGGTGTAGGCGGCTGTGTTTAATGCAAAAGCGATTAAACAGGGATAATAAGCACGCTCAAAAATCACCCAGAAAACCGAGTCTTGAATTCCATTGATCAAGGTGACACCGTAGTAAATCATGTATAACTGAATCAATAATGGTGTGCCACGAAACACATAGGTAAATAACCATACAGGGTAATTTATAAATGGGTTTTTACTGTTGCGCATGATGGCAAGCGGCACAGAAATGATTAAACCAATCAGCAGTGACATAAACACTAACTGTACGGTCATTAACAAACCATCCCAATAATGAGCAAGGGTGGTTAGATTAAAGATTTTATTGGCATCAATAAGGGCAAGTAGTGATTCCATAATTAAGCCTCCACCGTGCCAGCGTTATAACGTTTTTTAAGAATGGCAAAGCCCCATTCGGTTAAAGCGGTCAGCGCTAAGTAGACACCCGCCACAGGAATAAAAAACAAAAACGGCTCGCCTGTTGATTTTGCCGCTTCGGTGGCCAAGCGCACCATATCGGCTAAACCAATCACACTAACCAGTGCGGTGGTTTTAAGTAATACTTGCCAGTTGTTACCAATACCAGGCAGTGCATGGCGCATCATTTGCGGAAACATAATGCGTTTAAATACTTGCAGGTTACTCATGCCGTAAGCTTTTCCTGCTTCAATTTGACCGTGATCTACGGCAATAAACGCACCGCGAAAGGTTTCGGTCATATAGGCGCCAAAGATAAAACCAATGGTGATGACGCCGGCTACAAATTCATTGATGTTAATAAAAATATCGATTTTTTCATCGCTTGCGTAATACAGCCATTCAGTGAATGTATTGAAGGCAATTTGACCGCCAAAGAAAATTAACATCATTAATACAAGGTCAGGTACACCGCGAATAATAGTTGAGTATAAAGTGGCGACGGTTTGCGCTACGCGATTATTTGACTGTTTAGCCACAGCACCTAACAGCCCTAATATAAAAGCGATGGTCACTGAAAAAATAGCTAATTTTATGGTGACAATGGCGCCGCTAAAAATGCTTGGGCCATAGCCGTGTAAATCCAACATAACGTGTGCTCGTTTTAAATCTGGAATCAGTTTTTATTGATGAAACCACTTACAACCTAAAGAGTGCGAAAAACTGTACGCCTCTAAAATAACAAATGCCCAAGCAGCAAGCTGCTTGGGCATTTATGACTAAAGGTAATTATACCTTAATGCTGTAGCTGAAGTATTTCTTCATGATTTTATCGTAAGTGCCGTTTGCTTTTAGTTTATCCAGTGCAACGGTGACTTTTTCAGCAAGGGCTTTGTCACGCTTACGGAATGCAGCGGCGATACCTTCACCAAAAATGCTAACCGGTTGAGACACCATTTCCCCTGCTTGGGTAAACTTAGCTTTGCCTTTTAACATGTCTTCGCCCACTGGTGCATCAACGAAGATAGCATCTAGGCGGCCGCCTTCAAGGTCAATTACCATATCGTCTGCTGTGGTGTAACGTACAATCTCAGCATCTTTTTTCAGTTCAGTTAGGTAGTTGTCTTGAACAGTGGCGCGTTGAACACCAATACGTAAACCTTTTACATTGCTTGCATCAAACTTGCCTTTAACTGGGGCAAAATACGCAGAAGGCACTTGATAGTAAGGCTTAGAAAATAATACTTTTTCTTTGCGCTCTTCGTTTACAGACATAGAAGAAAATATCATGTCGTATTTACGCGCTAATAAACCAGGGATGATACCGTCCCATGCTTGCACTACCCAGTCACAATCTTTTTTTGTGATCTCTTGGCAAACTGCGTTGCCTAGGTCTACTTCAAAACCAGTTAATGTACCGTCAGGTGCTTTGTATTCAAACGGTGGGTAAGGTGCGTCAACCGCAACACGAATGCTGTCGATTTCAGCGTGAGCGCTTAGGCTTAAAACACCGGCTAAGGCTAATAAGGTTTTTTTCATAACGTTGCTCCAACGACTTTTTGTTTTGGTTTGGTTTTAATATACAGAGGAAATAAATTGTTTAAAGCGCTCTGACTTGGGATGCTCAAATACGACTTTTGGATCGCCGTATTCTTCAATCTTTCCTTGATGTAAAAACATTACCTTGTTGGAAACGTCTTTTGCAAATGCCATTTCGTGGGTCACCACCACCATGGTGCGACCTTCTTCAGCAAGCTCTCGCATCACTTTTAATACTTCACCCACAAGCTCAGGGTCCAGCGCAGAAGTGGGTTCATCAAATAACATGACCTCAGGATTCATGGCCAGAGCACGGGCAATCGCGGCCCGTTGCTGTTGACCACCTGACATATGAGCGGGGTAATAATCTTTGCGCTCATATAAACCCACGCGGTTAAGGTGCTCTTCAGCGCGTTCAATGGCTTCTGCTTTACTGATGCCTAATACTTGGATAGGCGCTTCAATGATGTTCTCAAGTACCGTCATATGGGACCAAAGGTTAAACCCTTGGAATACCATGGCCAATTGAGAGCGCATGCGCTCTACTTGGCGATTGTCAGCGGGTATGCGCTCACCTTTACGGTCTAGCTTGAATTTTACTTGCTCGCCATGGACTTGAATGTCCCCTTTAGTGGGCACCTCAAGCATATTGATGCAGCGTAAAAAGGTACTTTTACCTGAGCCCGAAGAGCCAATAACCGAGATCACATCCCCTTTATTGGCTTCTAGTGAGACCCCTTTTAGGACTTCATTGTCACCAAACTGCTTATAAATATTGGTGGCAACCAGAGGGGCGATTTGTGGACCCATGTTGGTCTCCTGTGTATTACGTTTATGTCCATTGTTTCACCCAATTGATATTGTGGGTTATGAACATAACTATTGGTTATAGAAGGTCATCCTATACCGGTAAAATGCTTATTAATCAGCTGCTTCTGTTTAAATCAGCCAGTGCAATCGCAAATTTTATACCAAAACAAAAGTTAATGCCTTATTAGAAGTAATTTGCACATTACAGGTACATTCATGGTGCACATCAGGGCATGGGTGTCTTAATGGCTCAATAGGCGGGGTAATGAATGGCTTGGTATGGCTTCTTATTGGTGCACTTAAAAATAAGTGCATTATTTTAGGGATAAAAAGCCACAGGCCACTTGGCTTGTGGGAAATGGCAAGATCACAGTCTTGTATCTATTCTTATAAAGGCTGTCGGTAAGAAACGGTACTGACTTTTATAATATCCCTTAGAGCATCTTTATGAGCAGCGACGTGTTAAACCAAGCTTTTGCACTATCAATTCGATTGCTCGAGCATAAGACTTACCATGATCTCACCCATCAATTTATTAATATTCTGATGGAGTTTGAGGGGGTTAAAGATGCCGCCTCCTATGAGATATTCAGCCTATCTCGCAAACATAAAGATGATATCGCGGCATCTCATATTGAATACCTAGTAAGACGTTTTCCATTATCGCTGGATGATAATGTGCATGACGAGTACAGCCACTTAATTGATCAGATTGTTCAGCAGCACCAAGGTGGCATTATTCATTTAAGTGATGAACACGAACGCTACATCGCGATGGATGTTGTTGAAAATGTCAAACCTAGGCGTGTGGTATTGGTTAAGGGCTCGATCAATGAGGCGGACTATGAGCAGCTGGTCGGCTTATTTAAAGTCTATGAGCGTTTAGTTATTTTATTGGACTCAAAAGAGCGAGATAACCTTACCCACTTACATAATCGACAAACCATGGACTTAATCTTAAATCAGGTCTTTGAGTATTACCAAACAACAGGCACCGATTGTGAAGAAAAGCGTTCATGGGTCGCCATTTTAGATATTGATCACTTTAAAGCAGTGAATGACAATTTTGGCCACTTATATGGGGATGAAGTTTTAATCTTGTTCTCAGGGCTAATGGAAAAAACCTTTCGCCACACGGATTTTTTATTTCGTTTTGGTGGCGAAGAATTTTTAGTCATCATCAATCGAGTATCTAAAGAGGGAGTGGCACAGGCGCTTGAGCGCTTTCGGAAAGAAGTTGAAAGTTGTTATTTTCCATTTGGTAAAATCACCGTCAGCATTGGCTACACGTTTGTGAACCCAAATGTTGATCAGCGTAGTTTGCTTGAGTTCGCAGATGCGGCCTTGTACACGGCAAAGTCCAATGGTCGAAATCGTATCGAATATGAAGACCAAAAAAAATCACAAAATGATGCTAACGATATAGAATTTTTTTAGAATAGCATTCGTTACATTACCCTTTATACTCCTGCTTTTTATATTTAGGCTTTTTATGTCAGATAGTTTTCGTGCCCATCTGTCATTGCTGATTGCGATGACACTATGGGGCAGCTCATTTGTTGCGTTAAAAATAGCGGTGACAGATATGCCCCCAATGATTGTGGTGTTTTTACGCATGCTGGTGGCTTCAATGGCATTTATGGTGCTGGCAATCTGGTTGCGCCCTCGTATTCAATACCAACAAGGGGACTGGAAGTACTTGTTAGGCATGGCATTTTTCGAGCCCTGTTTATACTTTTTATTTGAAGCAAAAGCCTTGCAATATACCAGTGCAGGTCAGGCGGGTATGGTCACTTCGTTACTGCCTTTGATGGTGGCGGTTGCTGCTTTTTTTATATTTAAAGAGCGCAATACAGCCAAACAATGGTTAGGTTTTTTAATCGCATTAAGTGGCGTATTGTGGATGAGTCTATCAACTCAAGAGTCTGACCAAGCAAGCAATGCTTTGCTGGGTAATTTTCTAGAACTGATGGCCATGGTCACAGCCGTTGGCTACACCCTGCTAGTTAAACATCTAGTACAGCGGTATAACGCGTTTGTATTAACCGCGTTACAAAGTTTTATGGGGGCAATTTTCTTTTTACCTTGGGCGCTCATGTCACAATGGCCAACTCAGGTGGAGCTATCAACCGTTGCCATGATTGTTTATCTTGGTTTGGTGGTGACCTTGGGTGCTTATGGCTTATATAATTATTCATTGCAGTTTGTAAAAACATCGACGGCAGCAGGTTATGTGAATTTATTACCTGTCATGTCATTACTGTTTTCAATGTTATTATTAGGCGAACGCTTAGTGATACAGCAATGGTTGGCCATTATTATCATCTTTGTGGGTGTTTACTTTAGTCGTGAGCCTAAGGTGTTAAAAAATAAAGAAATACCACCTGCGGTAACGGGTTAATATTCATTAATAAGTATTAGGGATAGTTTGTGAAATTTGGATTCAACGGTTTACTGTTATGCTCGGCATATATTGTTAAGTTAAGTCTACTTACTGTTAGTGCTGCGGCCCTTGAAGTCAGTGCACAAGAGATTGTATTCCCTAATAGTGCGGTGGTGCCTGAGGATGATCCATATTTCATCCAAGACTCAACCAATGCTCGTTTAATTTATACACAGAAAACCAAACCACAGGCAGAACATGCCGCGGCTTTAGGTGATAAGTTGCACCCCTTGTACGAAGCGACTTTTGGTTATCAATTAGATACGCCATTGTCAGTGGGGTTGATTTCAGGCAATAACCAAATCGCCAATGGTTTTTCTACCCAGTATCCATCTAATCGTCAAATTAACTACATGGGCGGTGCACAGGTGCCGGATTACTTTGCATCAAGTTCTTGGTTAGATACCTTGTTATTGCATGAAACAGCCCATAACTATCAAACCAATGCGAAAAACAATCCGGTTTCCCGTGGTGTTTATAATGTGTTTCGTAATGGCAATATTTTCTTGCCGTTTTTCCCCGCGGTTACCCCCAATGTATTTGAATCCAGTTTTATTTTAGAAGGCAATGCTGTACTTAATGAGTCGTGGCATGGTCGAGGTGGCCGACTTTACAGTGGTCGCTATCGTGCTATGACCCATGTACAGGCCCATGCTGGCAACTTAAAAAAAGAACGTTTATACAATCAATCGCTGAACTTTCCCTATCGTGAAGGGCATTATATTTTTGGTGGGCACTATCAATATTTCTTGGCTGAGAAATATGGTTTAGATAAAACCAATGAGTATTTTAAAAACCGATCAAAATATTGGTACTTCCCTTTTAGTGTGAACAAACCAAGCAAAAGAACCTTTTTACAAAATTTTGATAGAAACTTCGATGAGTGGGTCGCCGCCACCCAGAAAAAATCCGCTTCAATGGTGCTGACAAAAGGCGAGGTGTTGGCTCGTTCAAAATATTACTCTGATATGAATACACAACAGAATAAAGTTTTGTTGTTGGCATCAGAGGATGGGGTGACAGGCCCTGTGCTGTATCAGTTTGATATGGCCTCACAATCCATGAACCAAGCCTCATCATCGTTAGCTTTTGGACGGGTATTTTTACAGGATGGTGAATTTTATACGGTGAATGGTCGTGCAACCTCACCTTGGAAAATAACCCAAGGCTTATTTGATGAAAACGCTCTAATCAAAGAGGGCACTCAAGGAAAAATCATTCAAGGATATATGGATGATGGCCGTGCGGTTTATTTTGATGTGCTTTCATCATTTGTTAATCCCCAGTTGTATATCGGGGATGCATTTTATGAATCGGTACATTCGTCGGTTTTGGTCAGCAACGATCATCTTTACTATTTTAAACAAGATGGTGATAAACGAACCTTGTATCGAGATAAACAAGCGCTTTACAGCTTCACCGGATTTTACGGTATTGTGGCCGATGTGGATGCAACAGGTGCGGTTTATTTTATTGCAAATAGCCCATTAGGCAGTTCTGTTTATAAGGTAAAAGATAACAAGGTAAATCGCGTAGCAAAGGGTGATAATATTGTTGCGGCTAAATTAGCAGGCAATAATCAGCTCATTGTTGAGGCCATATCAGCCGATGATTATTATTATTCATTAATTAAAATGGATGAGATATCTGAATCACCTTATGTTGTGACATTGATGTGGGACAATGCGGATCATCCGTTACATTCACAGTTAACACATTTTGATGATTTAGAAAATCAAACATTAGACAACGAAGAGCCTTATGGTTTTTTTAATACTCTAAGTTACAGTGCTGGTAATGTTTTAGTTGCCAAAACTGAAGATGGTGATTCAGTTTATGATTTTTCAGCTGTTTTTTCTGACCCGCTTACTTACCATGAATTAACACTAAGAGCCCAGCGCGATGAAGATAAGAGTGTTTTACTTGGTGCCCGTTATAGTAATAATCAGCATTTTTTATTGTATGGCTTTGAAAGCTATTATGTTGCAAAAGATGGTCTTGAAGAGTACAAAAATTTAAGCACTCGTGATTTAGATAGTCGTGATTATGGTATTGCGGTCGATGTAAAACTGCCTTTTTTAAGATCCGGCTATTGGAGTGGGGCGCTGGATGCAGGCTTTTATCAAGATTATAAAAATATTGATAGGGAGCCATTATCACTTAATGTATCCATTAATCGAGCACAAGCATTTGGCCATAGCTTTTATTATAACGAACTCTTTTCAATGAATGCATATGCCACTGAAGATCGTGGTGATCAAATAACAGGGGCGGCTTTGCGAGTGGCTACTTCCTTTCCTTATGAAACCTTTGCTGGGATTAAAGCAAAATACTCAGAAAGCGATGCAGGTGTTTCTCAAAGTGAGCGACGAGGGGTTGAGTTAAACGATGCTATTTCCTTTTTAGGTAAAGACCCAAGTGCATTTGTAATGACGTCTTTAAAAGGGGATGTGTACGCCAGTCGTGTGAGTTTTACTGAAATTAACGCATCAAAAGTATTTAATGGTTCGGCTTATTATTTTAAGTTTCCATTATCACTACAGCGTGAGGTGCTCAGTCTTGCTTATCGTCATTATGAAATTGATGGTGTGTTAGCGAGTGAAACCATAAAGATTAATCAAGCGTCTATTAAGTTGAGTTTTGATACTGTGCTAATGAATATTATCCCTGTGCGGTTTGTGCTGGAATCTGTTCATAATGATAGTGATCTGATTACAGATGAGACTCAAACTACCTTTGGCCTTGAGTTGTCATTGTAGTAAGTGCTAACAGCCTAATGATGTAGATCATTAGGCTGTTTCTTGATACTGTCAAACCCCTTCAAAACTGGATGAAACTTGGTACTAGCGTATTTTTGTTTAGTCTATTCAAGTGGTTTTCCCTTGTGTACTATCTTTGCACAATTTACTCCCCCCTAAGGAAAGGCAATGTCACACATAATAAAAATAACCACACTGGCGGCACTTTTAGCTGCGTCGTTTTTTACTTGTGCTTCTGATGAGCAAATTTATCTGGGAATGGGATTTGCCACGGGTTCTGGCTCACAAGAAGCCAAAGGTAATTTTGGTACATCTGAAGACGACCTTGATCAAACCCAAGGGGATATCGAGGTGGGGTATGTATTTGCAAGTGGCAAGCGCTTAGAAGTGAGTTTTACCAGTATTGATATTGAAAATGCTGGTGAAAAAGGTGAATACGCGGGTATCGATTTTGATTGGCACTTCCCATTAAGCAAGGGCAAGGTTCAGCCGTTTTTAGGTGTGGGTTTTGGTTTGTATGAATTTAAAGACTCCGCTAAGAATTTTGATCAAAGCGATGACCTTGGTGGTCTCGCACTTAACTTCTTAGGGGGTGTTTTTATTCCAGCCAGTGAAGAATTAGAATTTGAAATTTCTTATAAAATTAAAGGTATTGGTTGGGAAGTTGCCGAGCAAAATGGCAACGAAGTAGAGCTGAGTTCTGGCTTAAGCGCCATTGCATTTTCAGGGCGTTTTAAGTTTTAAGCTATTCTCAATAAAAAAATCGCTCATATGAGCGAT
This sequence comes from Bermanella sp. WJH001, assembly GCF_030070105.1. Classification (NCBI taxonomy): domain Bacteria; kingdom Pseudomonadati; phylum Pseudomonadota; class Gammaproteobacteria; order Oceanospirillales; family Oceanospirillaceae; genus Bermanella; species Bermanella sp. WJH001. The sequence continues at coordinate 1,166,097 of NZ_JASJOO010000003.1, forward strand.
TTTTTTTGTCAGATTACCCAGCTTATCTTAAGCGTTATGGTTGATCACCGTTGATTTGTCCATGGCAAATGCATCAAACGCAAAGTCATCCACGGTTAACATTTCAAGTACATTGGCTTCGTATTTCATCATGAACTCAGCCTCCCCTTCACTGAATATTTTTGCCTTCAATGCTTCGCTAAATCGTTGCTCAGGATGTAAAGCCTCCATGGGGATGTCGCCTTTGTTATAGGCTTTATTGACGCGGCGATATAACTCTTCTGCTTTCTCATAATCTTTTAACAAGTCATTATAACGCGCGATTGGGTTATCCACGGTATCGGTACCTGGCGTTATCCATAGGCCTGATAACATCTTGTTGCGTATAGCAGAATCAGTAGAACAGCTCAGTGCAATTGTTCGGGTTAAATCATCGTGAGGTTTATCCCAACGACGACCCAAGGGCATAGTGAGCACTCGCAACGTTTTTGCCACCACAGTATTGGGTAGATTTTGTAAAAACTCATCTAATGCGTTTTCCATGCGATACATTAATGTATTTAGGCTGTATTCCATCAGGGCTTTTTCGCCCTCTACTTTGTCACTCTCATGCCAATTTTTAAGAACCATTGAGGCTAGGTACATATTGGAGAGCACATCCCCTAGGCGGGCTGAAATTAATTCTCGCATTTTAAGTTCTGAGCCTAAGGTACTCATTGCCGCATCTGCACATAAACCAAATGCCGCGCTAAAACGGGCAACCCCTTGTGCATAAGGTTTTGAAGCCTCATCAAACGGTACTTGTGCTTTGCCTATGCGCAAACCAAGAGTAAATGCACGGGCGGCATTACCAAATATTAAACCGGCATGTTTAAAAAAGGCGGTATCAAACGCTTTAATATCGTCATTATTTTTTGCCGCTAATTCAGCCAGTACATAAGGGTGGCAACGAATGGCACCTTGACCAAATATCATAAGTGAACGGGTCATAATGTTTGCCCCTTCAACCGTAATCGAAACCGGGTTGCTGCTATAACCTATGCCTAAATAATTACGTGGGCCAAGGGTCACGGCTTTGCCGCCATGCACGTCCATGGCATCACTTAAAATGGTGCGCTGCATTTCTGTAAGGTGGTATTTCAAAATGGCGGAGGGCACAGATGGTTTTTCGCCGTTATCCACCATATTGGCGGTGTGTTTGACCGCACATTGTGCAATATAGGTATTGGCCATAATGCGCGCCAACGGTTCTTGTACCCCTTCCATATCAGCAACCGGTGTATTAAATTGGCGACGCACACGGGTAAAACCACCACTAGTGCCCACCGCATAAGCGCCCGCCCCAGCCGCTCCAGAAGGCAACGTGATACAACGGCCAACCGATAGACATTCCACTAACATGCGCCAGCCCTCACCGGCCATTTCTTCCCCGCCAATGATGTAATCCAGGGGAATAAACATGTCTTTACCTTTGATAGGACCATTTAAAAATGGACCCCCAATAGGGCAATGACGACGGCCAATTTCCATGCCTTTGGTGTTGCGTGGAACAAGGGCGCAGGTGATCCCCCGATCTTTGCCTTTACCTAATAGGTTGTCTGGGTCGAGCATGCGAAATGCTAAGCCCACAACCGTGGCGATGGGCGCTAGGGTGATCCAGCGTTTTTCGAAATTCAGTTTTAAACCTATGACTTCTTTGCCTTCAAATTCCCCTTTGCATACCACGCCAGTATCCGGCAGTGAGGTGGCGTCAGAACCAGCGCGCGGACCGGTTAAACCAAAGCAGGGGATTTCTCGACCATCGGCGAGTCGTGGTAAATAATGGTCTTTTTGTGCTTGTGTGCCGTATTTTAATAACAACTCTCCTGGGCCCAATGAATTAGGTACCCCCACTGACACCATCAAACTTTCGTTGGCAGAGAGTTTTTGTAAAACGGCAGATTGTGCTTTGGCGGAAAACTCTAAGCCACCATATGACTTAGGAATAATCATGCCTAAAAAACCTTCTTTTTTTATGTAATCCCAAACTTCTTTTGGCAAGTCTGCCCGTTCAACAGCCACATCCCAGCTATTGCATTTAGATACCGCTTCTGTGCATTGGTTATCGACAAAAGACTGCTCTTGTTCGGTTAAACCAGAATAAGGGCTTTCAAGTAACTTGCTCCAGTTAGGTTTACCTGAAAATAATTCCCCATCCCAGCTAACCGTACCGGCATCCAGTGCTACCTGTTCGGTTGTAGAGACCTTGGGTGCAATGCGCTTAAACATGGCAAACAAACGTGGTGTCAACCATAGGCGTCTTAACGGAGCTAAACCAGTGACGGCAGTCACAACGGCAGCTGCATATAAAATGACGCCTAAAAGTTTATAACCAACCGCCGTGCTAACCACTCCCATGGCCACCAAAACAGCCAGAGTTGCAATGGCACCCGCTTCTTTGCGCATGACGACAATCAGCGCTATTAATGTAATCAGTAATAAAAGCCAAAACATGTTATCGCACCTACTAAAATGAACGTATCCATAAGCCTAGTGGACAAAGGCACATCTGGGTAATTTGAGAATAAATATCGGTGCGGGTATGTGCCTAGTAATACGAATTGGATATTGTTAGCTGAATTTATGTTCCTAATCGACATAACAATGGCGCCAGCGATGCACACTAATACCATTGATATGCGTCACGGCCTTAGAGTTGAATTGCCGCTAACATGTAGGATGGGGATTTTATATAAGCTTAAAAGACTAACGCATATCAGCAGATAGTGAGGTATCACAGTATGCATTGGCAGGAAAACGTACATGGTGAAAGCCGAGTTTACTTAAAAGATAACATCGTGTTTGTTAAGTTGTCAGGTATGTTTAATGATCTAGGCGCGAAACAATTTACCAGTGAAGTGAAGCGTTTGGTGTTATCACTGGGTGATCAAGCGTTTGGAATTTTGATTGACGACTTAGATTTAGAAGGTGGCACTCCTGAGGCTTACGCAATATTAGAAGAATATAATCAATGGCTTAACAGCAAACCTCTTAAGGCTAAAGCCATGGTCATGACATCTAATGCCCACAAAGAGATTATTAATACATTATCACCCTCTAGAAAAAAGCAAAATATTCAGTATTTTTTAACAGAACCTGAAGCCGTTACTTGGCTACAATCTGAACTTGGATCTTCCAAATAGGGTTTAGCTCGTTCTTGTTTTATCCCATTGCAGTATGGATTTTGGTAAATCTTATTAAAGGTTGAGTGAACATAAAATGACAAAAGCAAAACCGTTTTTTAATCCATTAAAAGATTTAGTGGATCATTTTGATCGCCTAATTAGGGGACGCCTATGGCTTAAGGTACTTATTGCGCTGTTGTTGGGTGTTGTAGTGGGCGTGATATTGGGGCCTGATTTAAATTTAGTTTCAGCCCCCGTGGTGAAAACCATTACGGCGTGGTTAGCGTTACCGGGTCAGGTTTTTTTAGCGATCATACAAATGATTGTTGTACCGCTGGTAATGGCATCCATTGTGCGAGGCTTAGCGGCTAATAATAACCCTGATGCCATGAAGAAAAATGGTTTGATTGCACTGATATTTATTTTTGCATCTACGGCCTTGGCGGCAGCAGTGGGAATATTGCTTGCGTTAAATATTCAGCCGGGTCACTTTATTGATGCAACAGCCCTAACAGACATCGATACAGGTGCTGCTGTGAATGCAGTTGCAAAAGGGTTTCCTGCGGTATCCGAATTACCAGAAAAAGTGTCTGGTTTGATTCCCAAAAATCCATTGGCTTCTATGGCTTCCGGTGAAATGTTGCAGGTTATTTTATTCTCTGCGGTGTTGGGTGCCGCATTATTATCAATACCCGCATCGCAATCAAAACCTCTGTTTGATTTGTTAGGCGCATTACAAGAAGTCAGTTTACGCATTGTTTCTTGGGCCATGTTGTTAGCCCCCATTGCGGTTTTTGGTTTGATCACACGTTTGGTTGCGAATCTCGGGGTTGATGTACTGGCGGGAATGGCGGTTTATGTGTTGACGGTTTTACTTGGGTTGTTAATCGTTGCGATTCTGTATTTTATAGTGGCTAAGTTAACGTTAAAACATAGCCTTAAATACTTTTTTAATAGTGTGCGTGAATTATTACTGCTTGCCTTTTCTACCAGTAGTTCGGCTGCGGTTATGCCGATTTCACTACAAGTTACTGAGGATAAATTGAATATCAAACCCGAAATCTCTCGGTTTTTAGTGCCGCTTGGTGCCACAATAAATATGACGGGGACGGCGTTATATCAAGGTGTTGCTACGGTTTTTTTAGCGCAAGTGTTTAATGTTGATTTGAGTCTTTCAAGTTACGTCTTTATTGTCACCATGGCGGTGGCAGCATCGATCGGTTCACCTGCGACACCGGGGGCGGGCATCATTATTTTAAGTATGGTGCTTGAAGGTGTGGGGATTCCTGCTGCAGGCATTGCATTGATTTTAGGTGTCGATCGTATTTTGGATATGTGTCGTACATCGGTCAATGTTTTGGGAGATGTGGTGACGTGTTCGACGGTTCAGTACTTTACCAGTGATGATCATACTGAAAACAAAACAGCCATTGAAAATCAAATCTCATAACATTTTGTGCCAATTTTTAGCATAGGTAACAATTCATGCAAGATACACAGCATCCTGAACATGCTTCTTTAACAGAAGTGGAGTTAAGCCATATCGATGGATACTGGCGTGCATGCAATTACCTTGCGGCGGGCATGATTTATTTACAAGATAATCCGCTGCTGTTAAGACCACTTGAATTGTCCCACATCAAACAGCGTTTACTGGGTCACTGGGGGGCAAGCCCTGGCTTGTCTTTCATGTATGTGCACATGAATCGGTTAATTAATAAATATGACCTTAATGCGATTTTTTTAGCGGGTCCTGGTCACGGAGCACCTGGGGTATTGGCTCCGGTTTATTTAGAAGGCACCTATACCGAAACCTACCCTGATGTGAGCCAAGATGTCAGTGGTATGAAAACGTTTTTTAAACAGTTCTCGTTCCCAGGCGGTATTGGTAGTCATTGCACACCTGAACTGCCGGGCTCGATACATGAAGGTGGTGAACTTGGTTACAGTGTCTCCCATGCGTTTGGTGCGGCGTTTGATAATCCTGATCTTATTGTCACGGTAGCGGTGGGGGATGGCGAAGCGGAAACAGGGCCGCTTGCAACCTCTTGGCATTCCAGCAAATTTTTAAATCCCATCCGTGATGGTGCTGTATTACCTATCTTGCATTTAAACGGTTATAAAATTAATAACCCTACCTTGTTATCGCGTATTCCTCACGATGAATTAGAGTCACTGTTTAAAGGCTATGGCTGGCAGCCTTATTTTGTTGAAGGCAATGATCCTAAGCTTATGCACAAAAAGATGGCTGAGGTTATGGAAGAATGTGTAGCAAAAATTCGCACATTACAAAACACGGCTCGCCAATCTGGTAACGCAACCAGAGTAATTTGGCCAATGATTATTCTACGTTCACCCAAAGGCTGGACGGGGCCAAAAGAAGTGGACGGTAAAAAAATTGAAGGCTTTTGGCGTGCCCATCAAGTGCCATTAAAAGACGTGCACAAAAAAGGTAATCAACTTGAGATGCTTGAGCAATGGTTGAGAAGTTACCGCCCTGAAGAGTTGTTTGATGAAAGTGGCCGTTTATTACCTGAGTTACAAAGGTTAGCACCTAAAGGCACAAGACGCATGAGCGCTAACCCCCATGGAAATGGCGGCCTATTAAAACAAGATTTACGCATGCCAAATTTTAGGGACTACGCTGCTAAAGTCGATGCGCCAGCAAAAACCAATGCCATGAACACTCAACCATTAGGTGAAATGCTGCGCGATATTATGAGTATGAATCCAGATACATTTCGAGTGTTTGGGCCTGATGAAAATACCTCGAACAAACTGGACGCTATATATGAAGTGACTAAAAAACTTTGGCTAGCGCAATACTTACCAGAAGATGCTAATGGGGGTGAGCTAAGTCCAGATGGTCGCGTAATGGAAATGCTGTCTGAACACACATTAGAAGGTTGGTTTGAAGGATATGTGTTAACAGGACGTCACGGTTTTTTTGCCACCTATGAGGCATTTGTGCATGTGATTGACTCCATGTTTAATCAACATGCCAAATGGCTTGCTATCAGTGAGGAGTTACCTTGGCGTGCACCCATTGCCTCCATTAATTTATTAATTACATCCACCGTTTGGCGACAAGACCATAATGGCTTTAGTCATCAAGACCCAGGTTTTTTAGACTTGGTCGTGAATAAAAGCCCAAGCGTTACTCGAATATATTTACCACCAGATGTGAATTGTTTGTTATCTACAGCGGATCATTGCCTGCGCAGTGAAAACGACATAAATGTCATTGTGTGCGACAAGCAATCTCATGTGCAATATCTTGATATTCAAAGTGCCATAACCCATTGCACCAAGGGCCTTGGTGTTTGGGAGTGGGCCAGCACAGATAACGGTAAAGAGCCTGATGTGGTCATAGTGGGTTGTGGTGACATCCCTACTAAAGAGGCGTTGGCTGCCACTGCATTATTGCGTGAGTATTTCCCTGATTTAAAAATTCGCTTTATTAATGTGGTGGATTTATTTCGTATGGCGCCTGAGTATCAGCATCCCCACGGATTATCCGATCAAGAATTTGATGCGCTATTCACAACCAATAAACCCATAATATTTAATTTTCATGGCTATCCATGGTTGATACACCGCTTAGCTTATCGTCGGCATAACCATGATAATTTACATGTAAAGGGCTACATCGAACATGGCAATATTAATACCCCCCTGGAGTTAGCCATTGTAAATAAAATCGATCGATTCAGTTTGGCTATTGATGTGATTAACCGAGTGGAATTGTTGCAAGACGTGGGTGCTAGCATTAAACCTCTATTGCTTGATATGCAAACTCAGTGCTGTAAATACGCCCATGAATACGGTGTTGACAAACCAGAAATTGATCAGTGGAAGTGGCCTTATTAATCTCTATGTTAAACATTAAGTTGGTTCAGACGTGTTAGAAATCATTGCAACAGTAGGCACATTAATTGGTGGCCTTGGGTTATTTATTTTGGCCATTAGCATGATGACAGATGGCTTAAAGCTGGCAGCAGGCTCTTCTTTAAGGGATTTACTGTCAAATTGGACCAATACACCGTTAAAAGGGATTTTTTCTGGGATATTAATGACGGCAATTGTGCAGTCATCCAGTGCGGTCACCGTTGCATCCATCGGCTTTGTTAACGCCGGTTTGCTTAGTATGCGCCAAGCATTAGGTGTGGTTTATGGTGCCAATATTGGCACCACCATGACAGGCTGGTTGGTGGCTTTTGCAGGATTTAAAATTGATATTCATAGCGTTGCATTACCCATTATTGGTATTGGGATGTTATTAAAATTGATAAAAGGTCAGGGGCGTCTTGCATCACTGGGTTTAGCGTTAGTGGGTTTTGGTCTTTTTTTTATCGGTGTGGATGTATTAAAAAATGCATTTGAAGGCTTTGTGCATGTTTTTGATTTGAGCCAAGTACACGTTGATGGCATTGGCGGTGTGTTTGTTTTTACATTCATTGGTATTGTCATGACAATTTTAACGCAGTCATCAAGTGCTTCTATCGCACTGACAATCACAGCAGCGAGTACGGGGGTAGTTGATATATATGGTGCGGCGGCTATGGTAATTGGCGCTAATATAGGCACCACATCAACTGCGTTATTTGCATCTTTGGGTGCAACATCAAATGCCAAAAGAGTAGCCATTGCGCAGGTTATTTTTAATTCTGCCACCGCTATTGTGGCTTTTTTAATGTTGCCATTTTTGTTTTATGGCATTGATTTATTTAGTTCGGTATTAAACCTAGAAGCCGATACCAGTGTCTCCCTTGCCATGTTTCATAGCGCCTTTAATATTTTAGGCGTGGTTTTAATATTTCCCTTCACAAATAAAATGGCGCTTTTCCTTGAAAGACGATTTTCATCATGGGAAGAGCAAGAATCTCACTCTCGTTACTTAGATAAGACCATTGCCATGACGCCGGATCTTGCGGTGAACGCACTGGTGCTGGAAATGAAGTCAATAGCCCAGCGTGTCAGCAATTTATCTCGACAAGCTATCCATTGTGAATCACAGCAAGTAAAAACGTTTTCCGAGCAAGCCTCTGTGATTAAGCACTTATTAGAAAATGTGTCACAGTTTATTGTTGGAGTTGAGCGTGCACAATTAACCGAAGAAACAACTCGCGACCTAGCCACTATCATGCGCATTGAACAGTACTTTTTAGTTTGTACGCAGTCGTCTGAACGTATCTTTCGAGAATTTAATATCATCGACAATCAAGCGAATATCCATTTCAAAGAATCACATCATCAGTTTGTAAGTCATGTATATGATTTCATTGACCTTACTCGCATTGAAAAAGAAGGGGCTGTCGATGGGTTATTCAAAGAGCTTATTCAGCTACAAATGGAGCATGATGCTTATAAAGCAAAATTACTGCTAGCCGGTACTACTGGCAAAATAACGGTTCATTCAATGTCAGCTACACTTGAATGTTTAGCGTTAATTAATGGTCTTGTTCAGCAGTGGGCAAAAGCAATGAAGTCATTTACCAGCCTACACGACCACTTAAGCATACAAAATAAATTAAACAATGATGTGATTGCAAATCAAGGTGTTTAAATTAAACAGATACTAGTGAGTGCCTTAAAGGTATCTATCTGAGTGATTAAAAAACATTTAGGCATCACATCAGCTGTGAGTTGGGGTCTGCTATAATTCCAACCTTAGGTCAGGCCATTACATTTTAATGATAAAGATATGAGCAATAAAAAACCGCCATTTTGTGTTTTCCCAACCGCTGCAGAAGATTTAAAACATGCATGTCAATCCGAATCAACGGCGGATTCTTATCGTCTAGCTTATAGTGATGAAAACTTTCTACTAAGGGATGACTTAAGAGCAATTCGCTTGCAGCTAGAATGGCTTAAACCAGACTTGGTTCAGCAAGAGCAAGGCATTGAGTCGACCGTGGTTGTGTTTGGTGGGGCCCGATTTTTAGAGCGTGAAAAAGCCCTTGAAAAACTTCAATTAGCAAAAGATGCATTAGCGCACTCACCTAATGATGCAGAAATATTAAAAAATTATAAAAAAGCTGAGACGTTATTAAATAATAGTCGCTTTTATGACGATGCTCGACGTTTATCAACAATGATCACCCAAAAATCCCTTGCCAATGGTGGCAATGAATATGTGGTGGTAACCGGTGGTGGACCAGGCGTAATGGAAGCGGCCAATCGTGGCGCTTTTGAAACAGGCGGTAAAACCATTGGCCTAAATATAGTGTTGCCGTTTGAGCAAAAAGCCAATCCTTACATAACGCCAGAATTATGTTTTCAGTTTCATTATTTTGCTTTACGCAAAATGCATTTCTTAAAACGCGCAGTGGCACTAATTGCATACCCAGGTGGCTTTGGCACCTTAGATGAACTATTCGAGACATTAACGCTTATTCAAACTAAAAAAATAAAATCGCTGCCAGTTGTGTTAATGGGTAAAGATTATTGGAAGCGAGTGATTGATTTTGAATTCTTAGTTGAGCAAGGGGCCATCACAGAAGCGGATACCCAGTTGTTTAAAATTGTCGACAATGCTGAAGAAGCATGGTCGGTATTGGAAAAAAGTTGGGGATAACTTCTACTAGGAACGAGCGGCAGATTTATATATTTAATACGCTCTGTGGGTTCAGGCCTTACACTACTAAATTAATACCAATGCCTTATTTAAGTTCACTTAGTATGCTGCTATTTTGCGTGGTTACTTAAAAGGAGCTTAAATACATGAAATTGAATTTATTATTAATCCTATCAATCTTACTTCTAGCGGGTTGTGGATCAGGATCATCAGACAGCGAAAAAGAATTAGAGCCAAATATTCAACTGCCGCTTGACCCTGAGCCACCAGTAGACCCCATACAACCATTCACGCCGAGCAATAAAGCACTTAGCAATTTAACGTTAGTTGATGCATCAGGTCGTCCTTTGACCAATGCCAATGTTGAGATTACTGCACAGACTGAGCTAAGTAATGAAGAGGCATCAGCAGATAGCTTCAAATCGTTTTTAACCACAACCCTACTAACCGATGAAAACGGTAATGTGGTTTTAAATGATTTAGTGCCTGGTATCTACAGACTTGTTGTGACGATTGGTGATGTAACGGTTACCAGTACCATTGTTATCAATGCAAATAATGCAAGTGATTCCACCACGATTGCCGCTCCTATCATTGTTAATGGTGATGATGTGCAGGCATTGCAGGGTGAGAATGGTGAAAATTTAGCTATTTTCGCATCTATAAGTGGCGTGATTTATGATGGTGATGGTCCTGTATCAGGGGTTCAAGTTGAGTTGTCTGGTGGTGAAGCTACCAATGGATCTGTGGCGATTGATATAACCAATGAAAAAGGCGAATACCTACTTATAGTCAATGTTTCATTAGAAAAACTGTCTGCTATGACGCAGGCAACATTGAGAATCAGCAAAGATGGTTACCTTTTACAGAACCTATCTTTCAACCCTACGCAGCGACTTGCATTTGTTGGTGAAAATTTTGAGCTGACGCCCGCAGAATCAAACAGTAATCTTGTTTTTTACTCTGAAAACTTTGAACAGCAAGCAGAAGGTGCAGTTTGTGGCTTTTGGACAGCACAGTCAGTAGAGGATGAATTTGATGGCCCAGGTCCCATTCAAGAAATGGCGCTAAGTGAAGAAGTAGAAGAGCCTGCACTTCTGAATCTTTGGCATACTCACTCTCAAGGTTTAAATATCATTAACGCGGCACTGGATGCGAATTTAGTATTACTTGCACCTGATGATTTAAGTGAAGGTGCGATTCCTAATCCTTTTGATCAAAAAGCTTGTTGGTATGGCCAAGCAGAGGGTGGAAATGTCGGTCAAGGTAATTTCTTAGGTGATGTTCTTGCAGAGAATGAAGAGAATCAAGACGAGCTCGATGGCGGTACTTCAGCGCAATCAAATGGCGGCGCTATCGTATCACCGGTTCAAGACTTCACCGCGGAAACAGGACCATTAGCCCTTACCTTTAAAACTTGGTGGGAAATTGAATCTGTTAATCCTAATGAAAATGGATTTGATTTGTTAATTATTGAATATAGCCAAGATGGTGGTGATACTTGGAACGACTTAGCGCGACTAAATCCATTAAGTGATCCGCAAACCGGTAGTGAGGGTGAAGGTGGTGAAAATGGTGAAGAGGAAGGTTTTGATCGAGCACCGATTCCATTTTCAAATCGTGGTTTCAACCGAGCGCCGGCTTGGACAACACAAGAGCCTATCGATATTTCATTGCTAGCAGGTGAGAGTAATGTGAAGTTTCGTTTTGTATTCAAAACTAATGACGAATTATTTAATGGCTTTCGTGGCTGGCTTTTAGATGATGTTAAGATCATTCGTCAAGAAGGCACCTTTCCTCACTTTGTTCCAAGTGAAGACGAAAGTGAATGTGTCGAGGCTGAATGCGAGCTAGAGCCTTAATAATCAATAAACAGTAATGTTTATTCAGTTTAAGCCCAGTACCTAAAAATAGGTCTGGGCTTTTTTATGGGTTTCAATGTACCGAAAGCCTGATCTTGGATATGAGTTAAGCAATCTAACTCTGTATCAAACTGTGCTAACGCGTTAGCAAAATTTGGTGGAGACGGCGGCGAACCCTGAATCTGTGTAAGTGCCAACACTGTGGTGTTATTCAGGCACAAAAAAGCCCAGTACCTAATAATAGGTCTGGGCTTTTTTGCTGGCTTTCGATGAATTGAAAGCCTGATCTTGGATATGAGTTAAAAAATCTAACCCTGTATCAAACTGTGCTAACGCGTTAGCAAAATTTGGTGGGACGGCGGGGATTGTGTATCGGCCTGAAGCCCTTATTTTGCCCTTATTTCGTTCGTTTTTTCTCTGGTAGTGTTACTAATAGTGTTACTAAAGCTGACTTCTAGTTACTGCCTGTCTGAGCGATATCAATAGCCAATACGGCCTTATTTCTAAACTCAAGTGGTGAATCAATTCCCAAAATAGGGTTTTTCACGCCACCTGTACCGCTAATAGTAATTGTACCAAATCCAAGTATTCGCCCTAGTATGGATTGATTAACAGCAAAGCTCTCTACTTTGCTGTGATTAAGTTCAATTGTATTTCTTTTTATCAGCCCAGTTTTTGCGATTATGCGTTTGTTTGTTATAGCCAGCTCAGTTGATATCTTGTAAATAAAGGCTTTTAAAGCTAACCAAATACTGAAAATTATTAATATATTGGCTATTACTTTGGCACCTTTGTCGCTATCTACAGTACCGGTGACATGAAGTAATGTTGCAACTACAAGGCAAGCAATACTTGGAAAAAATATGGCCCAGTGTATTTTTGCTTGGTAGGTTATGCCTTCTCCGGCCATCAAATTATTATTTACATAGCTCATTTTATCTTCCTTGTTTGATCAAATATAACTGGTAGTTTTGAGGTAATCATAAGGCAATGGCTTAATCATGGGTAGTTAATCATTTTGGTTTAAGCCGACTAGAGCCATAGTTCTTAGCTTGTTTGGGCTTGTAGCCCTTACCACGGCCTTTAGCTAGGTAGGATATATGGTAAATAGGGTCTTGGAATGATTCAGGCTTATTCCTATGTAGCATGTGAAAGCATTTAGGCTGTGGGAAGTGAATCCCCCCGTCATGTTGAACTGTCCAGTACCACCGGATTTTCTCGATAACTTTATGTGACGTCTGGACTTTATTGCCATCGACCAGAATAAAGCAGTGATAGTGCTGCCTTTTGGCTTTCTCTTGTTCTCTTACCCAAAAGTATGCAACTCGCTTTAATTCATACTCTCTTTTTATGGACTCCGATAATAACTTAAAAAGCACAGTCACCGCCTTGCTGTCATCGGTGTAATCAGGCTGGTTTAGGTCAAAGCGAATAAGCAATACTTTGTTGTGGTAACTGAGCATGGCTTCTAACTTGGCTAACATTCTTTTGAGTATGTTTGTATATAGTCCTGAAGCTTTGCTATTTACACAAAGGGTATGCCCCATAAAATTGGTAATTTGTGAATGGCTTATATGGCTCATAAGTCATCCATAATAGTTTTCGGACAGATACGAGTAGAGAGAAGGAAGGGCCTTAAAAAGCATATAGATATTATTAAATACCTAGTAGCGCATAAGTGGCTGCTAACCCATGGAGTGCCTTGAATATTCAGCTTGTTAGCCGCTCTCTCTCGTATTTCTCCCGTATAAACCGGTAAATAGTGTCCATTAAGGCTTAGGGGTCTTATCCATTGGTTTGTGTGGTTAGGAGAGACTAACCTCAAGTTGTTAGGTTTTGATTTAATGATCATTCGAGGATAGTATTCTTGGGCTGGTGGATGACTTTTTGCGGAGACAATCCACCAGCAATGAATGGATAGCTCTTATTTAGTTGAACTAGATAAGAGCTATTTTTTTAGGTCAAACTCAAGCTGTACTTCGGCTTCAAATTTTTCCTGAGTAATCCTAAGTTTGATTAATGCCCTAGACTGTCTGCGAGCCTCCCTTTCACTTTGCTTGTAAGACTTTTCATTGTATTTAAGTTCAGCTTCAATCCTTGCTTGTCTATCAAGTTCGGGGATGCCTGATAGGTGGCGCTCGTCTAATTGATAGCGGCCTTTTTTATCGCCCGTGTTATGAATGAGCCAAAACCCATAGTCTTTCCTTAGTGACTGTAGGGCTGATCTAGGGTCAGCTTCTAGGGTTGTCATAAGTTCTAGACTAGAGTGATCTTGGCCGTCCCATAATATGTCCAGTAATCGTCTGGCTTGAGTGTTTAGACTGGGGATATACCTTAGGGTAATGTTAGTGTACTTATCCATTGATAAGCCCTCCCATGGTTTTACGAGCTTCAACTAAGTCATTAACCAGTTGCTTAATTTCGTTGTTTTCACGGCTTGAAACGAGGGCTGATAGTACGGCCTGTATTTCAGTTTCTAACCAGCCACATGCCCGCCCGCCTAAATTAATGGACGGTGGCAATAAGCCTGCTTGAATGCGATTGAATAGAGTGGACTTGGATATTCCAAGTGTTGCTAGTACTTCGGGTTTACGGATTATGCGTAGTTGTTTGTTATACATGTTTAACCTCTAGAGTTATTTGGCTCTATTAGGTTAAATCTGATCTTTAATGGATTGTGGAATATTCCAATATGCTAGTTGAATATTCTTTTAATTATAGGTTTTCTTGAGCAGACTTTAAATAATTCGCTAGTGTCTTCTCTCCAATATCAAGCTCAATGCCTTTAAATGATAATGCTTGAATAACACTCGAAGCATCTTTATTCGGCTTACCCGTAAGTCCATCCACTAAGGCATCAGATAAATGACGAATTGTACTGAGATAACTATTTTTTGTTTTTGGTGAGGGGTTCTCGCTAGATGATGAAAGACTATTAATTAAGCTAGTGAGGTTTTCTGTTTTAATTATAATATTACAGTCATTAGGTAGTTCCCCAGCGGGGAAGTAGTTCCTTTCAGAGTTGTATGGGAGGTTTTCTCTTTCCAATTTCTCTAAGGTATCCTTATCAAATCGCTCTTGTAGCTGGGCGATGATTTGACCTTTATCTGTATTTTTTATTAAAAATGTGCCATCTAAATTAACCAGTTCAATGGAGGGACCATCCGTTTCCATTTGATAAAGGTGGGATATATCCAGTACCTCCGAACCTACCATCGGTAAATCCCAAATATTACTTATGCCATATATTTTTTCTTCAAGTATTAGCTGATATTCTGATGAATAGTCAATTCCATTATAATGTTCAAGCGTTACATCAGGCCCGAAGTCTTCAATTAATGCCTTGGCAAATTCACCATTTATCTTATAGGTTCCAGCTTCTGACTTTGGAACTAGTTTCCCTATTCTAGCCATAGCATTATTAACAAGGTTGACAGATAAGATCAGATTGCCGTCTAGGGCTAATTGCAATAAATCACTTTTTTAACAGATTCATTTAATAACAAGCTTAAATATTGACAGGCATCATCTAGTGTCATCCATTGCTTTAGTTTAAATAGCTTGCTCATGTAATTCCTTTTTATAAAATTTAATATTATTCGTAAGGTTTGCTCCGCTAACTTTACTAGACCACCAAGCCATCATAACTCTGCGTCTTTCAACGTATTCAGCGCGATTATAAGCGGCCCTTACTTCGTTCTTATCCACATGAGCCAGTGCTGCCTCAATCACATCATGGTCAAAGCCTGCTTCGTTTAGCGTGGTGCTGGCCAGTGCGCGCATACCATGGGCTACCATCTTATCTTTGTAGCCGTGACGCTTTAGAACCGTGTTTGCGGTGCTTTCGTTTAGGTGTTTGCTCTTAGTTCTGGCTGAGTGAAAGACATGCTCATAATGACCGGTAAGCGGCTTTATGTGCTCTAGGATGGCCAAGGCTTCATCAGATAGTGGGACAGTATGGGGCTTTTTCTTTTTCATGCGCTCTGCTGGGATGTGCCAAAGCTTGTTTTCAAAATCTATTTCGTCCCATTTGCTGCCTGCTGCTTCGCTGGGTCTTACCATTGTGTGAAGTTGCCAGAATATAAGAGAGCGGGTTAGTGGCTGGATATTGGCGTTTTTTATTGCCGTAGTGAATTCAGATAAATCTTCAGGTCGAATGGTTGGGTAGTGTGTTTTAGATGGGGCTTTAAAGGCTTTGGTTATGCCTGCTAATGGGTTGTTGTCACATAGCCCAGTATTAACGGCATAGTTCATCACTTCGTTAATGCGTTGGCATAGGCGCTTAACCAGATCATGGCTACCGTTTTTGTGTATGGGTTGGAAGGTATCTATGATAAGTGAGGCTTTTAGCTTGTGTATTGGATATTTGCCTAGTTTTGGGAATATATGAAGCTCAAAAGAGCGGTAAATATCTAGGGCATGATCTAGGCTGACTTGGCTTTTCTTAACTTCTAGCCAGTTGTCCGTCACAAATTTAAGTGTGTTTTCATGAGCCGCTTTCTGTTGCTGCTGGTGGCTGTCTTTGTATTCTTTGGGGTCGATTTCTCGAGTAAGCAGCTCTCTTGCTTCTGATCTAAGCTCTCTGGCTCTGGATAGGCTTACATCAGGATAAGAGCCAAAACCTAAATTGGCGCGTTTCTTTGTATAGGGGCGGTAGTAGTTGAATAGCCAAAGCTTTGAGCCATTGGGCTTGATTCTGAGCATTAAGCCGTTGCCATCAGCAAGGTTGTATTCCTTCTCCTTGGGCTTGGCTTGTTTGATCTGCTTATCGGTAAGCGGTTTGGTTAGTCTGGCCATTTTAGTAACACTAAGTCCGTTAAAATTAGTGGTGTTACTACGAGTGTTACTTAAAAGAGTGGATGTTACAAGTTTGCATGGGATGGTAATGGATACAAAAAACCCGCTAAACCTAATGATTTAGCGGGTCTTTGATGGTTTTAGATGTTCTTAAAACCTGATTTTGGTGGAGACGGCGGGGTTCGAACCCGCGTCCGCCAACACTCCCCTATCAGCTCTACATGTTTAGTCACTCTACTAGATTAACCCATCACGGCCCGAGAGACAGGGCGTTTAGGGCGAGCCTAATACTATTTAGCAGTTTGGCCTTAGGCGAGCCTCCCGTGCGAGCTTATGCTGCGATGCCCTCGTTGTCTGTCCATAAGCATCCAGACTCGGAGGTTAGCGGGCAATTAAGCCGCTAGTGCGTAGTTTTCGTCGTTTGCGACTATTTAAATGTACAACGGGGATTTAGGTGATCGTTATACCCTCACCACATGCACCTCAAGCTTCATCATCGGCGTCGAATCCAAAATCGTCCCCAAAAGCTCTTTGGTTACAGGAATTGTATGCCTCTATAGAGGGGAATACAAGGTAACAGCTTGATGTGTAGAGGGTTTTTATAAAAATACCTGACGGCATCAAGCTCGCTACTCGGCCTTTTATGGTTGTTACGGTTATAAAAAAGAAGCCTGATAGTTAAAACTGACTAATTAATCAATTTTTACAAAAAGATTACTGATTTACCTTTGCAGCTTCTATAGAATGCCGACCTTTTATTTGACCTTGTGGTCAGGTAGTTCTATTTGAATATGAACTTTGGTGAATATATGCAATTTACTTATGCTGTAGGGCGCGCATTGCCTTTGGTAATTGCTGCGGCAATGACGTCTGGCGTATCTCATGCGGCAGAACAAACGGACTTAGAAAATCGAGTTGAGGCGCTAGAGAAGGTCCAAATCACAGGTAGCTACCGTATGAACTATACGGTTCAAGATTGGAATGAGCGCCAAGAAGACCGTGGTGGTGACTTTCGTTTTAACCAGTTAAACCTAGGTGTTGAAACTGAGAAAAACGGTGTGCGTTTGTCTGCACAGTACCGTATGTATGACAATAGTAATCCTTCTATGATTCACCATTTGTACTTTGCCACCGATATTGATGATCAGTCTGAAGTACAAGTGGGTATCACTAAGGTGCCATTTGGTATTCAGCCGTATGAGTCTCACAATGATTGGGGTGATAACGCCTTGTTCATGGGTTTTAACGATGATTATGATGCGGGTATTAAATACATTACTCAGCGTGATGCGTTAAATGTGCAAGTGGCTTATTTCTCAAATGGTGATACTAAACCAACAGATGCTGAACGTTTTTCCGCTGACCTAGTCAGCTCAGCAGGCCAAGCGAATGAAGAAGCTCACCAATTAAATGTGCACACCAGCTATAAAGTAGGTGGCAGTGAGTTTGGTGGTTCTGTTCAGCTAACAGGTTTATATAACTCTGAAACCAAACAAATGGGTGATGCTTGGGCGGCGGCTGTTTTCTTAAACGGTAAATACGATGCCTTAGGCGTGCAACTACAAGCGGGTCGTTATGAATACAACCCTGAAAACCCTGTTGGTGTCAGTGAAGACTCGATTCAAATGGGTGCCTTTGGTGCGACTTACCAAGTGGCAGCAAAAGCCAACATGTATGTAGCGAACTTCCATTATGACTTGCCTTATAAAGGCGGTATTGTGGACTTAGTGCGTGTATACAGTGATTACAACTTAATCGACAAAGATGCATCTCGCTTTAAAGATTCACACATCCACACTGTGGGTATGATGATCGCGACGGGTGATCTTTATACGTTTGTTGATATTACCTCAGGTAAAAATGCATTATTTGTAGGCGAGGGTGATTATGTGAACGCACTTGCAGCAGGTGATGGCATTGATGAGTGGAAGCGTTTCCTAAACATTCAGTTTGGTTACTACTTCTAACCAATAAAAAAGCCCAAGTATTATTTGATACTTGGGCTTTTTGTTAACTGATGAAACGAGTTAGGCAAGGGTAAAAGATTTAACAATTAGCGTACATTGTGTTTCATGATACGTTCTTTTTGTTTGTTCCAATCTTTTTGTTTATCAGACTCACGTTTATCGTGGGCTTGTTTACCTTTACCTAGGGCAATTTTGCATTTTACATACGGGCCTTTCCAGTACATTTCTAAGGCAACCAAGGTGTAGCCTTTTGCATTTGCGGCCATTTCGAACTTGTCGATTTCTTTGCGTTTAAGCAGGAGCTTTCGATTTCGTCTGGGATCGCAGATTACGTGTGTACTGGCAGTATTAAGTGGTGTGATATTGGCACCGTGAAGCCATGCTTCACCTTGGTGTATCACCACAAAAGCATCCACAAGCTGGGCTTTGCCCGCACGGATACTTTTTACTTCCCAACCTAATAATGCAACGCCGCATTCGGTTTTATCATCAAGCAAATAGTCGTGACGCGCACGTCTGTTTTCACAAATGCTTGAACTGCTGTTTTTGGATTTTTTATTACTCTTAGCCATGGCAGCGATTATAGGGGCGAATTCGCCAAAAAGATACGCGATAAATTAGGGATTCAATTGGTTTTTTAAGGTTATTTGAGCCAATTAAAATCATGGTGATGGATTCCCTTGAGATAGCACTCATAATTACAGACAATAACATCAATATATATACACACAGGAAGACACATGGCTGAGCAAAAGAGCATTCATGGTTTATGGCGTAGCCGCTGGCTATTTATTTTAGCGGCCACTGGTTCTGCAGTGGGCTTGGGTAATATCTGGAAATTTCCCTATATCACAGGCGAAAATGGTGGCGGTGCTTTTGTACTGGTCTATTTGGCGTGTATCTGTGTGATTGGTATACCAGTGATGATCGCTGAGGTGACACTGGGTCGTCTTGGGCGTCAAAGCCCGATCAATACCATGCATGCTTTGGTGAAAGATCAAAATGCAGCCAAGTTCTGGGGCGGCATTGGCTGGATGGGTGCTGTTTCAGGTTTCTTAATTCTTTCCTTTTATTCTGTGATCGCAGGTTGGTCTTTGGCCTACATTTTCCGTATGGCCGGCGGTGCGTTTGATGGTGCAACCGCGCAAAGCGTAGGCACTATTTTTGGCGATCTACTTGGCAACCCAGAAGCGTTATTAGGCTGGCATACCATTTTTATGGTGTTAACAATTGGTATTGTTGCTCGTGGTGTGAACAAAGGTTTAGAGCGCTCTATTAGCATACTTATGCCATTGTTATTTTTAATCTTGGTGGTTTTATTAGGCTACTCCATGAGCACAGAAGGCTTTGGTGCGGCTTTTAACTTCTTATTTAGCTTTGATTTTTCTAAGATCACAGCAGAAAGTATTGTGGTTGCGCTTGGTCATGCGTTCTTCACTTTGAGTTTAGGTATGGGCGCAATCATGGCATACGGTGCTTACATGCCTAAAAGTGCATCGGTTGGTAAAACCGTTTTAACCGTTGCGTTTCTTGATACCTTGATTGCGTTAGTGGCTGGTTTGGTTATCTTCCCAATTGTATTTAGTAATGGCTTAGAAGCGGGTGCTGGTCCAGGTTTGTTATTCCAAACCTTACCATTAGCGTTCTCTCAGATGCCTGCTGGCACTGTTTTTGGTACCTTGTTCTTCTTACTTGTGGCATTTGCTGCTTTAAGTTCTGCTATTTCCTTGGGTGAGCCGGTAGTTGCTTGGGCCGTTGAAAGTAAAGGCATGAGCCGTGTGGCGGCAGCCACTTGGATTGGTATTGTGATTTGGTTATTAGGTGTCGGCACCATCCTGTCGTTCAATCTTTGGGCTGACTTTAAAATCTTTGGACGCACAATCTTTGATAACCTTGATTTCCTCACGGCCAATATCTTGCTGCCACTAGGTGGATTATTGATCGCAATCTTTGTTGGCTGGGTCATGCACAAACAAGACGTGGCAGATGAAGTGAAAATGGAGTCGCCGTTTATGTATAATGTTTGGCGTTTCTTAGTGAAGTTTGTTGCTCCGGTGGCTGTGGCCATCGTGCTAATAAACGGATTGATTTAGTTTTAAGGTACTTTATGGCCCACATTGAACGTTCAGCGCTGGTTATGCACAGCGCTGAGCGCATGTTCGCATTAGTGTGTGATGTGCAATCTTATCCACAATTTTTGCCTTGGTGTGTGGGCAGCCATTTAATCTCTGAAACAGAGACTGAATTAGTAGCTGGCATGACCATTAAAAAAGGTGGAATCGAGCAAACCTTTACCACTCGTAATCAAAAACTTGCCCCACAGTGGATGACGATGGAGCTAGTGGATGGGCCATTTACTCAACTAAACGGTAAATTTACCTTCAAGCCTTTAAATGAAGATGCCTGTAAGGTGGTATTAGAATTGGACTTTGAGGTGGCAGGTAAAATATTATCTCTCACCCTAAGCCCCATTTTTAAACAAGCCGCGAATACCATGGTGGATGCATTTGTTCAGCGCGCCGATGCAGTATACGGAGTGTAATATGTCACAAATACGAGTAGAGGTTGCTTACGCAACTCCAGAAAAACAACGCATTATTGCCCTTGATGTTGAGCAAGGCTGCACCGTTTTCCAAGCGGCACAGCAATCAGGTATTTGTGACGTGTTCCCTGAAATTGTATTGGATGAAGCAAAGATGGGGATTTTTGGTAAAGCAGTTCGTAGTCCAAAAGACGAGTTACTTAAAGAGGCGGATCGTGTCGAAATATACCGCCCATTAATCATTGACCCTAAAGCCGCACGCGCAAACCGAGCAGCCAAAGCGGCTAAAAAAGTATAGCTGTATAAATTACAGACAATAAAAAAGGCCCTATGGGCCTTTTTTATTGGAAGTTTGAAAGCTAATCGCCAAATACTTTCACCGGCTTGTCTTCGTCTTTTTGTAACTCTGGAGCCGTTGATTCAGGTAATTGCCCTTCAAAATGACTGTATTTTTGCGCGTTATCGAAGTGCACACGAATGTGGTATTGCTTGATCTCATCTTCGCGGCGCTCAGTTCGATAGGTGTAGTCCCAAAAACGAGTACTGAAAGTATCCTTTAGCACTGGGTTGCCCATAATATAAGCAACTTGGCCTTTATTCATGCCGGGTTTAAGCTTATCAAGCATGTCTTGTGTGACAATATTGCCTTGCTGAACATTCAGCTTGTAGACCTGCATGGAGCAAGCGCTTAAGAATAATAAAACTGTGGCTGTGATAATAAATCGAAACATGTAGAATAACCGTCACTTAAAAGTTGAATGCATAATACCTGAAGTTGCGTTGCTCGCAACGACCAAAGAGTTTATCCCATGGCAGATGAAAACATAGAATTACGCAAAGCAGGTCTTAAAGTGACACTGCCTCGAGTAAAAATACTGCAAATACTTGAAGCAGCGTCCGAACCTCACATGAGCGCAGAAGATGTATACAAGGCATTAATGGATGCCGATGAAGAAGTGGGCTTAGCCACGGTTTACCGTGTATTGACCCAATTTGAAAGTGCAGGCCTTGTGGAGCGTCATAACTTTGATGGCGGCCACAGTGTATTTGAGCTTGATCGTGGCGATCACCATGATCACATGGTGTGCGTGAAAACAGGCCAAGTAATTGAGTTCATGAATGAAGAGATCGAAAAACTTCAGCACCAAATTGCAGAAGAATACGGTTACGACTTAGTCGAGCACAATCTTGTATTGTACGTACGACCAAAAGGCGAAAAGTAAGCCAAGCGCTTCCTTTAACCATAAAAAAGCCAGCTATGCTGGCTTTTTTTATGGTTGTATATTTGTTATTTAAGTGAATTAATGAACGTTTAAATAATGCCCGCCTTACTCATTCCTTTGAGTATTGGCAGGCTACGGCAAGTCCTAGCTGGGGTTGCCGTTTTCCCGTCCTTGGGTTCTCCGTCCACACAGAGTCTGTTGTGCAGCCTAAGCTTGCGCTGCCATTAACATATCTTTAGCGTGGGCAAGGGTTAGGTCACTGATCTCTAGCCCTCCCATCATGCGCGCTAATTCTTGTTGTCTTTGAGCACTATCCAGTATGCGAATTTGAGTGCGTGTTTGTTGTTTGCCACTGAGTTTATTAACTAACAAATGTTGATGGGCTAATGCTGCCACTTGAGGTTGGTGAGTCACACTGATCACTTGTTTTGTACTGCCTAGTTGTTTCAGTAGTCGACCCATGCGCTCAGCGGTGGCACCGCCAACACCCACATCAATTTCATCAAAAATAAGGGTATCCGGCCCTTGTTGAATCAGAATTTGTAACGCCAAGCTAATGCGTGACAACTCACCACCAGATGCCACTTTTTGCAGCGGCTGCATGGATTGTCCTGGGTTAAAGCTGACCAATAATTGAATATGATCCGCACCGTGTTTGCTGGCTTTGTGCATAGGCTGGGGGTCCACTTCAAATTGAATCTGCGCCTTATCAAGGGACAATTGCTTTAACAGTTTGAGTAACTCAGAACGTAGCTTTTCAGCGGTTTTTTTACGGGCACAGCTTAAGTTGTTGCTGTGACCGCTGAACACTTGCTCGGCTTGCTCAAGGGCTATTATTAGCTCATCCAGTGATTGATCTTGGCCTTTTAGTTGGGCTAAGTCCTCAGCCAGTGACATGTGTAACTGGCTTAGCTCTTCTGGGCGTACTTTGTGTTTGCGGGCCAATTCATAGATGGCGTTTAAACGCTCTTCAACATGCAGTAGTTGTTCTGGGTTTATTTCAAAGTTATCAATGTAATTGGACAGTTCATGGGTGGCTTCGCCCATAACAAGATAGGCTTGGTTGAGTAATTCATGGGCGCTAGCAAGGGCTGGGCTACTATCAATAAGTGGATCAAGTTTTTGCAACGCTTGTTGTACTGCTTGGTACGCATCTCCATGGTCATCGTCATTTTGGCATAAGTGCAAAGCTTGCTGTGCGCTTAATAAATGGGTTTCCGCATTGGCGAGGCGTTTTTGCTCAACCTCAAGGCTCTCTACTTCCCCGGGCTGAAGATCTAAAACATCCAGCTCTTGTACTTGGTATTCAAGCAATTGAATACGGGCAAGTGATTCATCACTTTGATTTTGTAACTGATCAACCCGCTGCTTTAGGTCTTGCCAGTGCTGGTAGCTGGTTTTTACATCCAATAGCAAGTCGCTGTAATGGCCGTAATTATCAAGTAGTTGGCGAGGGGCATCTTTGTGCAACAGCATTTGATGGGCATGCTGGCCGTGAATATCCAGCAGTTGCTGACCCAGTTCTTTTAATTGCTGAAGTGGTGCAGGGCGGCCATTAATATAGCCACGACTGCGCCCTTCATTGGTAATGATGCGGGATAAAATCAGCTGATCATTGTCTCCAGCCATGTCGTTATCGGCTAACCATGTTTGCAATCTGGGTTTATTTCTTAATTCAAAGCAGGCGTAAATCTCGGCTTTGCTGGCACCGGGGCGCACATGTGTGCCTTCCGCTTTGCTGCCTGTGGCCAGTGATAATGCATCCAGCATAATGGATTTACCCGCACCGGTTTCGCCTGTCACGGCGCTAAAGCCTGATTTAAGATCAAGCTCAAGGGTGTCGACGATGGTGAAGTCTTTAATTGAGATATGTGCCAGCATGGTTAAATTTACCTGTATACTCATACATGTGTTTATTTATACAGTAAAATTTGTGTTTGTAAAGTTCTTGAAACTGTTTTTTCCATCCCCATATAGGGCATACATTATTTTTTATAGATCTGTGTTTTGGAGAGACGAATGTCTGATCAGGAAAACATCACTCCCGAGGTGGAAAACGAAGAACAGTTGGCGCAAGAGCAAGTTGACGCCCAAGCAACAACAGAAGAAGCCGCTGATGACCTAGTGGCTCAGCTACAAAATGAAGTGGCTCAGTTAAAAGAAGAGGTGCTGCGAGCACAAGCGGAAACTCAAAACGTGCGCCGCCGTGCTGAAGCGGATGTCGAAAAAGCGCATAAGTTCAGTACCGAGAAGTTTGCACGTGAATTACTAAACGTTGTGGATAACCTTGATCGTGCCATGGCCATGAGCCCTGACGATGAAGTGGTGAAGCCTTTCCTTGAAGGCATCGAAATGACCCACAAAAGCTTTACCGATACGTTAGCCAAATTCAGCGTTGAAGCCATTAACCCAGAAGGGCATCCATTTGACCCAGAGCTGCATCAAGCCATTTCTATGGTTGATGCGCCAGATGCAGAGCCAAACACCGTGCTTAACGTGGTGCAAAAAGGGTATACCAACCATGGTCGTTTATTGCGCCCAGCCATGGTGGTGGTATCAAAAGCAGCACCCAAAGTAGATGAACAAGCTTAATATTTTTTAACCTTTAAGCCTTGAAATAAAAATAGCCATACCCACATTAGGGTTAAGCAAACGATTAACGCTCACTGAGCAACGAATAGAGCCAGCGCTCTTACGAATTAAGATTGGAGAAATATTATGGGTAAAATCATTGGTATCGACCTAGGCACCACAAACTCTTGTGTGTCTGTACTAGACGGCGACAAAACTCGCGTAATTGAAAACGCAGAGGGCGATCGCACAACCCCATCTATCATCGCATATGCTGAAGATGGTGAAATCCTAGTAGGTCAGCCTGCAAAACGTCAGGCAGTTACTAACCCTACAAATACATTATTTGCCATTAAACGTCTTATTGGTCGTCGTTTTGAAGACGACGTTGTACAAAAAGACATTAAAATGGTGCCGTACAAAATTACTAAAGCCGACAACGGCGATGCATGGGTTGAAGTGAAAGGCGAAAAATACGCGCCACCTCAAATCTCTGCTGAAGTTTTGAAAAAAATGAAAAAGACCGCCGAAGATTTCCTAGGCGAAAAAGTAACAGAAGCGGTTATCACTGTTCCTGCATACTTTAACGATGCACAGCGTCAAGCAACTAAAGATGCGGGTAAAATTGCCGGTCTAGACGTTAAGCGTATCATTAACGAACCAACGGCTGCTGCGCTTGCTTACGGCATGGACAAAACCGGTGGTGATCGCACCATCGCAGTATACGACTTAGGTGGTGGTACGTTCGATATCTCTATCATCGAAGTGGCTGACGTTGATGGCGAAAAACAATTTGAAGTATTAGCCACTAACGGTGACACCTTCTTAGGTGGTGAAGACTTCGATATGCGTTTAATCGAATTCTTAGCGGCTGAGTTTAAGAAAGATTCTGGTATGGATCTAACAGGCGACCCACTTGCTATGCAGCGTCTAAAAGAAGCTGCTGAAAAAGCAAAAGTGGAATTGTCTTCTGCATCTCAAACAGATGTTAACTTACCGTACATCACAGCGGATGCGACAGGTCCTAAACACTTAAATGTGAAAGTGACGCGCTCTAAACTTGAGTCTTTAGTTGAAGACCTAGTTAAGAACTCACTTAAGCCTTGTGAAATGGCCCTTAAAGATTCTGGTCTAAGTGCGTCTGAAATCGACGAAGTGATTTTGGTGGGTGGTCAAACTCGTATGCCACTTGTACAAAAATCAGTATCTGATTTCTTCGGTAAAGAACCACGTAAAGACGTAAACCCAGACGAAGCCGTTGCCATGGGTGCAGCTCTTCAAGGTGCGGTACTATCAGGTGATGTTAAAGACGTTCTTCTTCTAGACGTAACGCCTCTAACACTGGGTATCGAAACAATGGGCGGTGTTGCTACTGCGCTAATTGAGAAAAACACCACGATTCCAACTAAGAAATCACAAGTGTTCTCAACCGCTGACGACAACCAATCAGCTGTAACCATTCACGTGGTTCAAGGTGAGCGTAAGCAAGCAGCACAAAATAAATCACTAGGTCGTTTTGACTTATCTGATATCCCAGCTGCGCCACGTGGCATGCCACAAATCGAAGTAACGTTTGACATCGATGCCAACGGTATCTTGAATGTAAACGCGAAAGATAAAGCAACGGGTAAAGAACAGTCTATCGTGATTAAAGCCTCTTCTGGTTTAAGCGATGAAGAGATCGAACAAATGGTTAAAGACGCAGAAGCAAATGCTGAAGCGGATAAAAAGTTCGAAGAAATGATTCAGGTGCGCAACACAGCCGACGGCATGGTTCACGCAACTAAGAAAACGCTTGAAGAAGCGGGCGACAAAGCAACTGAAGAAGAGAAAACAGCAATTGAAGCTGCGATCGCTGAAGTTGAAGAAGCCCTAAAAGGCGACAACAAAGAAGCCATCGAAGCAGCAACCACTAAGTTGACTGAAGCGTCTTCTGGTCTTGCTCAAAAAATGTATGCCGAACAAGCTGCTGCACAACAAGCAGGTGAAGCCGGTGCACAAGAGCAAAACGGCAAAGACGATGATGTAGTTGATGCTGAATTCGAAGAAGTTAAAGACAACAAGTAATAAACGCTAGATGGGAGGACGGGAGACGTGAAGGAATTTGCGCCTCCCGTTCTTGCGTCTCACATCTAACGGAATAACTATGTCAAAACGTGATTTTTACGAAATACTAGGTGTCGATAAAGGCGCGGACGCAAAAGAAGTTAAGCGTGCGTACCGTAAACTCGCCATGAAATATCACCCGGACAGAAACCCGGACGATAAAGACGCCGATGCAAAATTTAAAGAAGCCACCGAAGCTTACGAAATATTAAGCGATCAACAAAAACGTGCGGCTTACGATCAATACGGCCATGCCGGTGTTGATGGCTCAGCAGGTCAAGGTGGCTTTGGCGGCGGCAGTGGCAACTTCAGCGATATCTTCGGCGATGTGTTCGGCGATATTTTTGGTGGAGGCGGCGGTGGTCGTGGTGGTCGTAATGGCCCGCAACGTGGCAGCGACTTAAAATACAATCTTGAATTAACACTTGAGCAAGCTGTAAAAGGCGCTGAAGTGAAAATTCGAGTACCCACTTTAGTCAACTGCGATACCTGTGATGGTTCGGGTGCTAAAGATGGCTCAACACCAACGACCTGTAATACCTGTCATGGTCAAGGCCAGGTTCGCATGCAGCAGGGTTTCTTCTCTGTGCAGCAAGCGTGTCCGACCTGTCGTGGTCAAGGTACCATCATCAAAGACCCATGTGGTTCTTGTCATGGTCAAGGTGTTAAAGAAGAGACTAAAACCCTAAACGTTAAAGTGCCAGCCGGTGTTGATAACGGCGACCGTATTCGTTTAAGTGGTGAAGGTGAAGCGGGAACACGCGGCGGCCCAGCTGGCGACCTATATGTTGAAACACATATTAAAGCGCACTCTATTTTTGAGCGTGATGGTCGTAACTTATATTGCGACGTGCCAATTAGCATTGCCGATGCCGCCCTTGGTGGTGAAATCGAAGTACCAACGCTAGATGGTCGTGTGAATCTTAAGATTCCAGCGGAAACCCAAAGCGGTAAGCTTTTCCGTTTACGTGGTAAAGGTGTGGTGCCTGTTCGTGGTGGTGCAACCGGCGACTTGTTATGTCGCGTGATGGTCGAAACCCCAGTGAAACTAACCGAACATCAGAAGAAGATTTTGAAAGAGTTCCAAGCCAGTTTGAAAGGTGGTGACAAACACTCGCCAAAAAAGAAGACATGGTTTGATAACGTGAAAACCTTCTTCGAGTAGCGTTAGAACCTGTCCCCATCTAAAGCCTCAATGTGAAAGCATTGGGGCTTTTTTATTGTTGGATCGAGCTGTTTAAGACGGCTTGGCATGAGTCCAACGGAGGGCGAACCTCATCAAGACTTATCGGGCAATGCTGGGTTACGACGTTCGCAGGCTCACATCTAACCCAGCCTACTAGGGCCGTCTTTAGGTTAAACCGCGACATCAGCCATACTGCGCCTGCCGCAAGATTGCTGTACAATCTCCTGCCATTACATACTTAATCAAAATCAGATTTCACAAGGTCTTACCATGACTACACGTATTGCCATTATTGGTGCAGCGGGCCGTATGGGCCGTATCTTAATCGAAGCCACAGAACAGGCAGATGGAGCAAAGCTGGGTGCTGGTATTATTTTGCCTGACGATAGCCTGCTAGGTGCAGATGCGGGTGAAATGGCGGGTCTGGGTAAAAAGCTGGGCGTTACGTTAGTCGGCAGCCTTGAACAAGCCAAAGATGACTTTGACGTATTAATCGACTTCACTTCCCCAGAAGCCACTATGGCCAACATCGAATTCTGCAAAGCCCATGGCAAAGGTATTGTTATCGGCACAACGGGTTTGAGTGATGAGCAAAAAGCCACACTACAAGCGGCTGGCAAAGACATGAAAATTGTATTTGCCCCAAACTATTCCGTAGGTGTGACCTTGTGTCTAAACCTTTTGCGTATGGCGGCAAAAGTAATGGGCGATGAAAGTGATATCGAGATCATCGAAATGCATCACAAACACAAAGTGGATGCACCATCGGGTACCGCATTACGTTTAGGTGAAGTGGTTGCCGAAACCATGGGCTGGGATTTAAACGAAGTGGCCAACTATGGTCGCGAAGGCATTACCGGCGCACGCCCACATAAAGAAATTGGTTTTCAAACCATTCGTGGTGGCGACGTAGTAGGCGATCATACCGTAATGTTTGCTACCGAAGGTGAGCGTGTTGAAATCACCCATAAAGCGCAATCGCGCATGACCTTTGCCAAAGGTGCGGTACGCGCAGCGGCTTGGTTAAAAGCCCAAGACAATGGCGTGTATGATATGCAGGATGTATTGGGTTTTTAATTTCTAAAACTTTTATATCTGTATTTAAAACCGAAGTTTCGTAAAAAGGCTTCGGTTTTTTTGTGCCTCACTGTTTAGTAACTTTTAATTGCCACACCTTGTGAGAGAGCGCATGCGCGCGACTCGTACAGGATTTTAATAAAATTAAAATTTTACCAACCCGCGCCCGCGGATGAATGGGTTGTGGTTTTTGAAAGGGCGCTTGAGTTATCGTGTTAAGTATCTAAATTCTTCACCATCATATAAGTATGACAATAATTAGTATGCTGGTATCGCGAGCAGTGCTCGACTCGTACAGATTTTTAATAAAGTTAAAATTGTACGAACCCGCACCTGCGGGTGAATGGGTTGTAGCTTTTGAAAGGGCGCTTGAGTTGTCGTGTTAAGTATCTAAATTATTCACCATCATTTCAGCATGACAATAATGAGTATTCTGGTATCGCGAGCAGGGCTCGACTCCTACAGGATTTTAATAAGGTTAAAATTGTAGGAACCCGCACCTGCGGGTGAATGGGTTGTAGTTTTGAACGGGTGATTGAGTTGTCGTGTTAAGTATCAAAATTATTCACCATCATTTCAGCATGACAATAATGAGAGCATTGCTATCGCGAGTAGGCTCGACTCCTACAGGGTTTTAATAAAATTAAAATTTTAGGAGCCCGCCCCTGCGGGTGAAAAAGTCTGAACGTGTTTCGTGAAAAATAACCGTTCACACTGAGCGCGAGGAACGAGCTGTCGAAGTGTGGCTAACCCTTGAGTGGCGTGATACTCGATGCGAGGCTTAACCTCTCCTGAGCGTGTCGAAAGGTGCAGATCGGGTATTCTTTCTCCCACGCGCACAGCCTAGGTGGTATGAGTTATTTACCCACTTCTAACTTGGTGAACAAATAGGATGGGTTAGCGAGGCACGAACGTAACCCATAATTATTAATGTTAAACATGCCATTGGAGTGTTTTCTTATGGATGTTGGGTTGTTGCTAGCTGAGTCGTTGTTATTCATGGCTTGCTTGCTGCATAATTAGATAAGCCAAAGCTTGCAAGGTTGAGCTACCTTGCAAGGTAGGGAGGCTTGTAAGGTCTTATGATTAAAATGTTATGCAAATAAAGGCGGTGTATGAAATTACGCAGTAATAAATATGAAGCGTATTCGCTAAAAGAATTATACGAAGCAAGAAAGAATATCGATCGGCAGAAATATCCTAAACACTATAAAGATATTGTCATGCAGATTGGCAAAAAGATGACTGAAAGTCAGAATTTTGAATGTGTAAAGTGTAAAAGTCATCGCTATGACCTTGGTGAACTATATGCTCCGGGAGATTGGTTTTCAAAAATTTTTATTATTGATAGCGATAAATATGTCACCATTACTTGTAAGAATTGCAAGTATGTTGAGATGTATAAAGGCTCCGTTGGAGAGCTGTCTAATATATTAGACTTTTTGGTTAATTAGCATAACAAAAAAATTAATGATCGCCCTACGGGCTTGACCTCACTTCGTGAGGCCAATTATTTAGGCGTTATATCCAAGGAATTTTACTTTGACTCGACTAAATGAAACAGTAACTGGATTTTTGTGGGGCTTAGGATTTGCCATCTCAAGCGTGCTGGTTTATACCGCATTCCTAATGTATGCAAATGCAGGAATTGTTTATAAAAACCAAATGGTGATAGAGGGGCTTTATAAAGAAGATTTTGCAAGTTACACCAAACTTCTTGAGCCAGAGGTATTGAACTACGAAATCTCTGATGGTGCTATCTGGATTAATAGTCGTGCTAAAGAATCTTCGTCACACAGTTACCTAAAGGAGAGGGCTTTCCTACGTTTTACTTTATTGAATGAAAGCACAGAGGGTGTAAAGCCAAATTTAATTTCAGTATGCAGCCAAGAATTGGTGGCGGAACATTCGGATGAAGAATGGTCTTATTACCAAACCAAATGCAGTATTGAACTAAACAACCCTAAAGATGTTAATCGAATTAAGGTTACCATTGCAGGGAAATGACATAACAAAGCCATTAAGACTGGCCCACAAAAAAATACGTGGGCCGGACGGCATTTCATGCCGCATCTTATGGCAGGCGTTAAAATTTAATATTGGCTGTGAATTTTTCTACAGTCTCGTAAAAAAAACGCCAAAAACGTCACAGAGTCTTTGGTGTTTTTTTATGTGTCTCGCTAAATACTAAAGATAATTCGCAATCAAATCATTAATCGCCAACGCAAACTCCGCCCCAGAATCTTCTTGTAAAAAGTGTCCGCCTTTTAACGTTTTATGGGGCATGTTTTTACAACCAGGCACACGTGCATGAAATTGTTTATCAAAGCCACGCATAATCGGGTCGCCATTACTAAACAAGGTTAAAAATGGTTTTTCCCATTTTTCTAAAATATGCCATGCATCGCGGTTCGCTTGTGAGGCTGGATTATCCGGTGTGGTAGGCACTAAACGCGGAAAGGCGCGGGAACCCGCTTTGTATTTTGCTGATGGGAAGGGTGCATCATAAGCACGGCGCTCACCCTTGCCAAAACTTTTAAATGAACCCGCTTCCACAATGCGCGCTATGGGAAACCAAGGGCTGTAGCGGGCAAACATTTGCCAAATTTTAAATACGGTGGGCACCTTACCTGCATCACCTGTGGGTAACATGCCGTTACCTAATACAATTGCGCTAAAGCGACTGTCGTTTTCAGCGGCTAAACGCAAACCAATCAATGATCCCCAGTCTTGGCATACAAGCGTGATCTTGGTTAGCTGTAATTGATCAATAAAGCTTTGCATCCAGTCCATGTGTTTTTTGTAAGAATAATCATTGATGTTGGTAGGCTTGTCGGATTTACCAAAGCCAATTAAATCAGGTGCAATCACGCGATGGCCAGCAGCCACACAAACCGGAATCATGTGGCGATACAAATACGACCAGCTTGGCTCACCGTGCAGCATTAAAATCACGTTGCCATCTTTTGGCCCTTCATCAACGTAATGCATGCGCATGTCATCGACTTCAATATAGTTCGGTGCGAATGAATAGTTAGGTAGATTTTTAAAGCGTGCTTCTGGGGTGCGAATAACATTCATTTTATTTTTATTCTCTTGGTTTAAATTAATAAGACAGTTTTAGTTGGGCAACAAACGCATCCACACTTGGCAGTAAAGTTTTTGTGTCTTTGATGTGTTTGGCGGTGATTAACAGGCCCGTCATAAAAATGTTTAGCTGCAATAACAGCGCTTTTATTTTTGCGGGTGTGACATCACCTTGAGATGATTTTTCATTAAGCAACACGGTTTTCACGGCGTGATTAATATAGCGATTGGCTTTATCAACTACCTTGTGGATAGGTGTATTGCCGCTGCCTAGCTCGTTAGTGGTGTTAATTAATAAACAGGCTTGATGAGCCACCGATGATGGCAACTTATGCACGCTGGATGTGAGAAAAAAGTGTATGCGGACAAAACCGCTTTTATCCGTGCGGTCTTTTAAACACTCAGGTTCATCCGCTAACAAAATCTTATCCACACGGGGTTTAATGACCTGCAAAAAATAACGCTCAAGGGTGGCGGCGTATAAATCGTCTTTACCACCAAACTCGTTATACAAGGTGCCTGTGGTGAGATTTGCGGCTTTAGCCACGTCTCGGATGGATGTGCCTTGATACCCTTGGCGCCAGAATAGCTGGACAGCGGTATCAAGCAGGCTGGTCATATCAAAGGTTTTCGGTCTGCCAGTCATGTTAATGGTTCGCTGTTTATGTTTTAAAACACATGTTATATAACGTGTGTTTTAAAAGTGCAAGTTAAAGCTGTTTGGTCTTCTTTTGGAAATAAGCCTAAATAACGAAGAGGCGGGGGCAACCCTTTAATTTGACCGAGGAAACCGCAAATTCTTCACAAAAGTAGAAGTGGATCCCCGATCAAAGCGCTTCGCGCGTCGGGGATGACAGTTAAAGGTTGATGATTAATTAAATTTTATCTTGGGGCAGCAGTGGTGGGGCTGGTGCCCACAAACTTACGGGGATTAATCCACGTGAGCAATGTACACCGAGTTAGACGATTGCTCCCCAGTGTAGGGGTTATCAAAATACACCATGTGGGTTTCCACTTGTGGAAAGACGGCTTTTAGCACATTTACAAAGGTTTCATCCGGCGCTTCGTCTGACCATAATCCAAACACACCACCACTATGAATTTTGGCTTTCATGGCGTTTAAACTGTCTGTGGTATAAAAGCGGCTGTTTTCTGGGTTTAACCAATAGCTTGGGGTGTGGTCGATATCCAATAATACGGCATGTACTTTGTTGATGTCGGCATGGTCATCCACTTGAGTGCCATCAAAATTAGTATTGGCTGCGGTGGCAAATTCAAAAAAATCCCCTAACGCATAGCGGCAACGAGTGTCGTTTGTTAGCTCATTACCTAATGGCACCAAACCTTGTTCGTGCCAGCGAATCACGGGCGCCATCACATCCACGACACAAAGGGATTGGACGTTTTTAAAATCCAATGCCGCTTTTGCGGTATAACCCAAGCCTAAGCCACCTACCACCACATCTATGTTTGCATCGCCAAATTTGGCAAGGCCCAATTTAGAAAGCTCAACTTCGGCTTCGACAAATAAACTGGACATTAAAAATTCGTCGTTCATTTTTACTTCATAAAGTATTTTATGATTTAAGCGGGGCTCAGAGCGTTTGCGCAAACTAATGGCGCCGCGTGGGGTGACTTGGTAGTCGAGTTCTTCAAAAACAAAGGTCATGGTTTGGGCCTATTAGAATGCTTGGCCATCATACGGGCAAAGGCTAGCAAGCGCGAGGCGACTTCGCTGTTATTTCAATGGGCGTTGTGTCACATTTGCCGGTTAAGGTATGGTTTTTTGTAAAGGGAATCACCATGAAACAGCTAATTTTGATTGGGCTAATACTGGCGCTTGTGGGTTGCGGCGATGATAAAATAACGGCCGCCGGTGTGATTGCTTACGCGCAAAAAGACGATCGTTATTACCTGTTATTGGCAGACCATACGGGGTTGTTGTCCTATCGGGGGTTTGCGGCATTTGGTGGCGGGCTTGAAACCGGTGAAACCTTTGAGCAAGGGGCGCTGCGAGAATTTCACGAAGAAACCGCTTGTCATTTTTTAGGGCAGGTTCAGGCGGTCTCTAAGAATTATGTGCGCAATAACCACTATGTGAGTTTTGTGGTGCGGGTGCCGTTTATTTCGCCTGAGCAATTAAATCAGCCACAAGCTAACTCAGCTTGCCAAGGGTTGGTATATTCTGAGCGCGAAAATTGGATCTGGGTTGAACAGCAAGCTTTGCTTAAGCAACTGGCAATAGCTGATGATTTTAAACAGGGTGGGGTGGAGATATCCCTGTGGGATAAATCCACGGTGGTGATTAAACTGGCGCAACAACAAGGGCTATTGCCTTGATGTTACTTTGCTAGCAGCTCAACCTTACCTTCCGCTACGACTTCACCTAGTTGCCATAAGCGCCATTCACCAGGCTGATAAATATGCCACGCCTCATCAGTGGTTAATGGTTCGGTGGTGATAATACTCACCACATCGTTGGGTGTGGTTTCCCCTGCAAAATCCACGGTGACATCGGCGTCTTTTAATTGTGCTGCACCAAAGGGTGCGCGACGGGTAATGCTGGCAAGCTTGGTGCTGCAAAAACTAAATAACCAATCTCCATTACTAATCAAACAATTAAACACACCTTGTTTGGCGTAGCTTTGTGCCAGGTTGGTTAAGGTTTGGTTAAGTTCAGTTAATGATGTGTCGCGGGGCAGGTTGTGGCGAACCTGATTCATCAGATCACAAAAAATACGCTCGCTGTCGGTTTCACCAATGGGTTCGTAAATCTGAGTCGAACCTGCAAAGTTTTCAATTTGCCCGTTATGGGCAAACACCCAGTTACTCCCCCAAAGTTCCCGTACAAACGGATGGGTATTGGCTAAACAGATATTCCCCACATTGGCTTGGCGAATATGACAAATGGCCGTTTTACTTTTAATAGGCAGGGTTTGAATGAAGCTAGCCACTTCTGAGTCACAGCTAGCAGCTGAATCGTGAAAGGTACGAATGCCCTTACCTTCAAAAAACGCTACGCCCCAGCCATCACTATGGGGCCCAGTTTTACCGCCCCGTTGAGTGAGGCCGGTAAAACTAAAACATAAGTCGGTGGGGGTATTGGCACTCATGCCTAATAGTTCGCACATGGGGTTCGCTTAAAATATGAATTCAATGTGTAGTGATGTTTTAACTAATAAGGGCGTTAAATAAAACGCCCTGCGCTAGCCACCGCTATGGTGATTAAACCAATCACTAAATTAATGCCAACCATTTTACGAATGGTGTTTAGTTGAGCGGCACCGGCTGGCCAGTCTTGGTTATCAACCGCAGCTTTTAAACGCTTAAAAGGAGCAAAAAACACATGGCCAAAAATACCAAACATAATGTAGCCCAGTAACAGCATGATATGAACATGAATGCCCACAACCTTCATGCCGCCGTACATGGCAATCATAAAGTGACCAGAAATAATCAGTGCCACAATGGCAAGGCCCACCCATTTGAAAAAGCGCTCAAATACACCGCGCCACAAAGTTAAGCGTGCAGGGGGCTCTAATATGTCAGCGGCCACAGGGCGTAAACAGACATAGGCGAAAAACATACCGCCCACCCAAATACAGGCGGCTAAAATGTGTAAGCTAATTGCAATGGCCATGATTGTTCCTTAACGTGAATAGGTTTGATTGCGCAATAGTGGCTATTATTGTGCCTTGGGGCAAGGCCTTCGGAACTTAGCTGTGATTAAATATTCATAGCCCAATAATAAATAGGAGAACACGATGCTGAAAAAAATAGGAAGTGTGGGATTGCTGGCTGTTTTGTTTGGGCTAGCTGGGTGCTTGGCCACAGGTGAAGCGCAGATTTTGACACAAGGCCAAGGTGAGGTTGCTTTGAAAGCGGACCAGTATTCGATACAGCTTGGCTTTAGCGAACAGGCCCTGAGCAGTGCGGCGGCATTGGCTAAACTTAATGGGAGCCTTGCTGGTTTTATTAAGTGGAAAAACGCATCTGGATTTAACGTATCCACCCAAAATGAATCGGTTCAGCCCATCTATCAATACCCTAAAAATCAGCCCCGTCAGATTACCGGTTATCAGGCCCAGCACAGCTACATTGTGAAAGGGTTAAACCTGCAGCAATACGATAACACCATGAAAACCCTTGCGGCTTTTAAACCTGAGTCTCTTTATCAAGGGGAAGTGGGTGTGAGCGAGAGTATTCGTAAACAAGCTGAGCAACAAGCTTATGATCTTGCGTATCAGGCCAATAGAGAGAGGATGAAAACACTGACGGCCTTGGCGAAATTGTGCTGGCCAAAAGTAAAAGAGATAAAAGAATACAGCAACTCTCATGGCGGGCCCCGCGTCATGATGATGGAGGCTAAATCCGCGCCGGTTGCCAATGAACATACCATCAGCGTGCGATTAGAGATGATCTGGCAGGCCAGTGAGTGTTAGTTAATCGGCTCGGCTGTGTTTTGAAAGTAGGGGTTGGCCACCCCAGTTTCACAAAATTGTTTAAGCTGAGTCATGAGACTGCCCCAAGTGCTATTGCACAGTGGGAATAAACCATCATCTCTTTGCCAATTCATGTGTTTGAAATCCACCACGCAGGTATTGCCTTCCCCTTGGGTGATTTCCCACCAAAGCTCGGTTGCGAGCCACTCTTCTGGCCCGCCGATGCATTGCCAGAAAACCCGTTGATTGGGTAGAAGCCGCGTAGCTTCCATGGTGAAGTGGGTTTGGCGATTATCAAACCAGAATGTGCAGTGACCACCTTCATGGTCAGTGGTCTCACAGGTATCGGTCCACCAGCCCTTTATTCCTTGATTTTGGGTGATGGCATCATAGACGGTGGCAGGGCTCGCCTCGATGATGACTTGATGTAAGCTGTCTGCCATGACGTACCTCGCAATGGTGGTCAAAAAAACAACAATCGTTTGTATTATGCAAATTACTGGCCATTATTTATACAAGATGGGGTTTGGAGTAATCCATCCATTGTACTAGAGTAAAACGCATGGACTTTGCTGGCCGTGTAACGTACAATGCGCACCTAATTTGCACAGGTAGGCCGATGCTTGATTTAGCGCCTCACCTCCAGCCAAAGATATAATTTTAAGAAAGCGGGATAGGGTTAAACCTTTGTCCCGCTTTTTTGCGACTTGTCCACTTGCAATGTCACGAGGAAGAAGCCTTGTCTAAGCCAGCTATTCTTGCGCTCGAAGACGGAAGTATCTTTAAAGGAACCGCCATTGGAGCGGATGGGGAATCTGTAGGTGAGGTTGTTTTTAACACCTCAATGACAGGTTACCAAGAGATTCTGACCGACCCTTCGTACTGCCGCCAAATTGTTACACTAACTTATCCACACATTGGTAATTATGGCACCAATGATGAAGACGCCGAATGCGACCGCATTTGGGCCGCCGGATTAGTGATTCGTGATCTCCCTCTTGTTGCTAGTAACTTCCGCAACACTCAAGCCCTCGATGAATATTTAGTTGAACGTAATGTCGTTGGTATCGCTGATATCGATACACGTCGTTTAACCCGTATTTTGCGTGAAAAAGGCAGCTTAAATGGTTGCGTGATGGCCGGCGACGACATCAACGAAGCACGTGCACTTGAATTAGCTAAAGGCTTTGCTGGATTAAAAGGCATGGATTTAGCGAAAGAAGTGACCACAGATAAAAGCTACCCTTGGAAAGAAGGCAGCTGGCAGCTCGGTATTGGTCACCAAGAAGTGACAAATACTCCTTTCAAAGTGGTGGCATACGATTACGGCGTTAAACGTAATATTTTACGCATGCTGGCGGATCGCGGTTGTGACCTGACGGTTGTACCAGCGCAAACTCCAGCAAGCGAAGTATTGGCGATGAATCCAGATGGCATCTTTTTATCAAATGGCCCAGGTGACCCAGAGCCATGTGATTACGCCATTGCCGCCATTAAAGAATTTTTAGAAACCGACATCCCTGTATTTGGTATTTGTTTAGGTCACCAGTTATTGGCGTTAGCCTCTGGTGCCAAAACCCTAAAAATGGGTCATGGTCATCACGGTGGTAACCACCCAGTACAAAACCTAGATGATAAGACGGTATTAATCACCGCACAGAACCATGGTTTTGCTGTGAGCGAAGAAGGCTTACCTGCGAACTTGCGCGTAACCCATAAGTCTTTGTTTGATGGCACCACGCAAGGTATTCATCGTACCGACAAGCCTGCGTTTAGCTTCCAAGGTCACCCTGAAGCAAGCCCAGGCCCTCACGATGCAGCACCATTGTTTGACCATTTCATTGAATTAATGCAAGCCCGCAAAGCTTAATAATTGGAGATATAACCATGCCAAAGCGCACGGACATAGAAAGCATTCTAATTATCGGCGCGGGCCCAATCGTAATCGGTCAAGCATGTGAGTTTGACTATTCCGGTGCCCAAGCCTGTAAAGCACTTCGTGAAGAAGGCTATAAAGTTATTTTGGTGAACTCTAACCCAGCCACCATTATGACTGACCCATCCATGGCCGATGCTACCTACATCGAGCCAATCACGGTTGAGTCTGTTACTAAAATCATTGAAAAAGAACGCCCTGACGTTCTATTGCCAACCATGGGTGGTCAAACCGCTCTTAACTGTGCACTAGGACTGGAAGCGGCTGGCGTACTTGAAAAATACGGTGTTGAAATGATCGGTGCAAACGCCGATGTAATCGACAAAGCAGAAGACCGTAACCGTTTTGACCAAGCCATGAAAAAAATTGGTTTGGAATGCCCTCGTGCTGGTATTGCACACTCAATGGCAGAAGCGTGGGAAGTACAAAAAGGCTTAGGCTTTCCTTGTATTATTCGCCCATCTTTCACTATGGGTGGTACCGGCGGTGGTATTGCGTACAACAAAGAAGAGTTTGAAGAAATTTGTACTCGTGGTTTGGACTTATCACCAACCAGCGAACTGCTAATCGATGAATCATTGATTGGTTGGAAAGAGTACGAGATGGAAGTGGTGCGTGACAAAAACGACAACTGCATCATCGTATGTTCTATCGAAAACTTCGACCCAATGGGTGTGCACACAGGTGACTCTATCACCGTGGCCCCAGCACAAACCCTAACGGACAAAGAACTGCAAATCATGCGTAACGCGTCGTTAGCGGTACTGCGTGAAATCGGCGTTGAAACAGGCGGCTCAAACGTACAGTTTGGTATTAACCCGGTTGACGGTCGTATGGTGGTGATCGAGATGAACCCTCGAGTAAGTCGTTCATCTGCATTGGCGTCAAAAGCTACGGGTTTCCCAATTGCTAAAATTGCGGCCAAGCTTGCTATCGGTTATACCCTTGATGAGCTACAAAACGATATCACAGGCGGTCGTACCCCTGCCTCGTTTGAGCCTTCTATCGATTACGTTGTGACTAAGATTCCTCGTTTCACTTTCGAGAAATTCCCACAAGCGGATGCGCGTCTAACTACGCAAATGAAATCGGTTGGTGAAGTAATGGCCATTGGCCGTACTCAGCAAGAATCTTTGCAAAAAGCGCTTCGTGGTCTTGAAGTGGGTGCTACTGGTTTTGATCCAATCATTGATATCAAAGCCGAAGGCGCGAAAGAGAAAATCATCTCTGAATTAAACACCCCAGGGGCAGAGCGCATTTGGTACATTGGTGATGCGTTCCGTATCGGCATGACCCTTGAAGAAATCTTCGACTGCTGTGCAGTAGATCCTTGGTTCTTAATTCAAATTGAAGACATCATTAAAGAAGAAGCACTGGTTGCTCAAAGCTCTTTAACGTCTTTAGATGCAGACCGTATTTATCGTTTGAAACGTAAAGGTTTCTCGGATGCACGTTTGTCTGTCTTGCTTGGTGTGACTGAAAAAGCATTCCGTAAGCATCGTCAAAAGCTAAACATTCGCCCAGTATATAAGCGTGTGGATACCTGTGCGGCTGAGTTCGCAACGGATACCGCTTACATGTACTCAACGTACGAAGAAGAATGTGAAGCGAACCCAACTGATCGCGATAAAATCATCGTACTCGGTGGTGGCCCTAACCGTATCGGTCAAGGTATCGAATTCGATTACTGCTGTGTACATGCTGCGTTTGCTGCAAAAGAAATGGGCTACGAAGCCATCATGGTTAACTGTAACCCTGAAACGGTTTCTACTGACTACGATACCTCTGACCGTTTATTCTTCGAACCGGTAACCCTTGAAGATGTGTTAGAGATTGTCGACAAAGAAAAACCAAAAGGTGTGATTGTTCAGTACGGTGGCCAAACGCCACTTAAATTGGCTGAAGAATTAGAAGCGGCAGGTGTGCCAATTATCGGTACCTCTCCTGAAGCCATCGACCGCGCCGAAGACCGTGAACGTTTCCAGCAAATGATTCAGCGCTTAGGTCTTAAGCAGCCGGTTAACGCCACTGTTACTTCGACTGAAGAAGCGGTAACTAAAGCACAAGAAATTGGCTACCCATTAGTGGTGCGTCCTTCTTATGTATTGGGTGGCCGTGCCATGGAAATTGTAAACAACGAAGAAGCCCTTCGTCGTTACATGACCACTGCGGTTAAAGTATCTAATGATTCACCTGTACTGCTTGATTACTTCTTGAACCGTGCGGTTGAAGTGGATATCGATGCCATCTGCGATGGTGAGCAAGTGGTGATTGGTGCCATCATGCAGCACATTGAACAAGCAGGTATTCACTCAGGTGACTCAGCTTGTTCATTGCCGCCTTACAGCTTGCCAGATGACGTGCAAGATGAAATGCGCAAACAAGTGGCTGCCATGGCGCTTGAGCTGGGTGTAGTTGGTTTGATGAATACTCAGCTAGCTTGGCAAGACGGTGAGATTTATGTGATTGAGGTGAACCCTCGTGCATCACGTACCGTACCGTTTGTATCTAAATGCATTGGCACATCACTAGCGGCGATTGCGGCTAAAGTGATGATGGGTAAATCTTTGGCTGAGCTTGGCTTTACCAAAGAAATCATTCCACCGTTCTTCTCGGTAAAAGAAGCGGTGTTCCCGTTTAATAAGTTCCAAGGTGTTGACCCAATTCTTGGGCCAGAGATGAAGTCTACTGGTGAAGTAATGGGCGCTGGCGAAACCTTTGGTGAAGCTTTCTTCAAAGCTCAGCTAGGCGCCGGTGAGAAACTACCAACAGAAGGTAATGTGTTTATCTCTGTACGTGATGCCGATAAAGAAGGTGTATTAGATGTTGCTAAAGGTCTTAAAGCATTAGGCTTCAATATCCTAGCCACGTCAGGCACCTATAAAGCATTAAACGATGCTGGCATCGAAGTTAAGCGTGTGAATAAAGTAAACGAAGGTCGCCCACATGTTGTGGATATGATCAAAAACGATGAAATCGCCATGAGCGTGAATACCACAGAAGGCCCAGTGGCCATTGCGGATTCAGCGGCCATTCGTCGTAGTGCATTGCAGCACAAAGTTTACTACACTACTACGCTTGCAGGTGCAGAAGCCGTAGTTAAAGCATTAGAATCAGACGGCCTGCAAACGGTTCGTCGTTTACAAGAGTTGCACGCAACCATTAAGTAAACGTAAGTTTTAATGTCTGAATAAGGGCCTTATGGCCCTTATTCTCGTTTTAGGGTTTTAAGTTTTATATTTAGCCCAGTAATAAGATTTGATTGCATCATGTTTATCGCAGTCGCATACATGCATTGAAAATAAGAAAAGAGATAAAAGTGTCGTGAAGCAGTAAGAGTCATCACTGATCTCTCGCCTTTTGATAGGAGTGAATATGCAAAAAGTACCTATGACGGTTCAGGGCGAACAAGCCCTTCGTGAAGAACTAGAACAACTGAAAAAAGTTGATCGCCCAAAAGTAATTAAAGAAATCGCAGAAGCCCGTGAACATGGCGACTTAAAAGAAAACGCTGAATACCATGCGGCCCGTGAGCAACAGGGTTTCATTGAAGGCCGTATTCAAGACATTGAAGGCAAGCTTTCAAATGTACAAGTGATCGACATCACCACCATGCCTAAAAATGGTAAGGTGATTTTTGGTACCACAGTTAAGTTGATTAACGTGGACACCGATGAAGAGAAACAATACCAAATCGTAGGTGAAGACGAAGCAGATGTGCCTAAGGGCAAAATCAGCTCTGGCTCACCTATTGCCCGTGCACTTTTAGGTAAAGAAGAGGGTGACGTGGTTGTGGTTAAAGTACCTAACGGTGAAATTGAATACGAAATTGAAGAAGTTTTGTATATCTAATCTCCGTTGCATTGTTCGATCGTTAAATAAAAAAGCCCAGATAATCTGGGCTTTTTTATTTATTGCTTTTAAGCATTTTTAGGCAAGTTTCATGTCACTACTTTTTACTTCAGAACAGCAAGCGCTTTTTGAAAGCTTGTTGCAAGCCCGCCGAGATGTGCGCGGTAATCATTTTTTATGTGATGAGCCGGTCAGTGATGACGAGATTCAGCGTATTTTACAGGCCGCTATTTGGGCGCCCTCTGTGGGGTATTCTCAGCCATGGCGTTTTGTGGTGATACGCGATGATCAAGTGAAGCAACAAGTGGCACACAGTTTTAAACAAGAAAATGAAAAAGCAGCGCACTTATTTGATGAAAAACAGCAGCAGTATCAACAACTCAAATTAGAAGGCATCTTAGAAGCACCGGTAAACATTGCGGTATTTTATGAGCCTTCGACCGCACCGGTTTTAGGTCAAACCTCAATGCAAGAGATGGGGGAATACAGCGTGGTGTGCGCTGTGCAGAATATGTGGTTAATGGCACGCTCAATGAATATTGGTATTGGCTGGGTCAGTATTTTGAACCCAGAAGACGTGAAGTCAATTTTGTCAGCCCCTAAAGACAATAAGTTAGTGGCTTATTTATGTGTGGGAAAAGTGGATGAATTTTTGAATCGCCCTGAGCTAGAGCAGCTTAAATGGGATAAGGCAAAAACATTAGAGAGTGTCGTGAGTTATAACCGCTTTTAGAGAGGCCCACAAACTTATCATAAACAAGCCAGTTACATCAGTAACTGGCTTTTTTGTTTATATATAAGCCGATTCAAACGCCTCATCGTCTTCATTTTCGATGGCTTTCATCATTTTTTGTAACTTGAAACGAGCTTCTTTGCGTTTTACTGCTTTATTCCAACGACGCCTTTGGGTGTCGTTGTCGATGATTAATTCTGGCACCGGTGTGGTTTTACCGTCTTTCATGGCCACCATGGTAAAGAAACAGGTATGGGTATGGCGCACGGTTTTTTCTTGAATATTCTCGGCGATGACCTTGATGCCAATTTCCATGGAGCTACGCCCCGTGTAGTTTACGGTGGCTAGGCAGGTGACCATTTCACCAATGTGGATTGGCTGTTTGAATAAAACGTTATCGACAGAAAGAGTAACCGCATAGTGCCCGCTGTAGCGCATTGCGCAGGTGTAGGCCACTTTATCGAGTAGTTTGAGTAACTCACCGCCATGCATGTTGCCAGAGAAATTGGCCATGGAAGGTGTAACCAGTTCGGTCATCTCGGTTTGGATAATCTGCCCCATTGCGACTCCATTATCAGGTTTGGCGAATTTTAAATTCGCAAAACCACATGGGTGAGTGGTTTTGCGGGGCTTAGGTTCTTGTGAAACCTTCGCGATCTAGGTGCTGAGTTTGCAAATAGTGTAGGCGGTAAAGCACAAACCTTGCCAAAAACTAAAAAGCACAGTTTATGGGCCTTGGCGTGATGCTACCAAAATAAAAACGCATTTATTGCGCCTACTTGGTGCGCATAACCAGTGATGGTCATAATATTTTGGTGCGCAAATTATATATAAATTGGCCAATAAAGCACGACCCTTGGTCTAAACTATAATTGCGAATGCCGTTTGGAGGCTCAATGGAGCAAGCAGCAAGTGCGACACCCCAAGACGTGTCCCGAAAACGATTATTTGGCCTATATGGTGTCATTGCGTTATTTGGTGTGCTGCTATTTGCGGTGAGTCTCATTTTTCTGGTATGGCAAAACATACAGCAATCAAAAGTGAGCTTTGGTCATTTTGGATTTAAAGTGAATGAGTCCTTACAGCAAAGCTTTGTCACCAATGAGACCATACTGGATGGCTTTGCCGCGTTTTTAGCCGATGTGGGCATGCAAGAGCCTTATCGCGCCCGTTTTTACAGTCGTACCATGATTGACCGCTATTCAAACCTTTATATGTTTCAAGCCGCCCAGCGCATCAGTGCACAAGAGGTTGCCTCTTTCGAAAAGGAGCTGTCCCATAAAATGGGCAATGACATTTCTGTAAGGCGATTTGAATTTGGCCGCGGTTTGGTGGATGTCATCAAAGAAAACCCCACCGGTTATTTTTATCCATTAGTATTTGTAGAGCCGGTTTC
The DNA here is from genome assembly GCF_030070105.1 of Bermanella sp. WJH001. Classification (NCBI taxonomy): domain Bacteria; kingdom Pseudomonadati; phylum Pseudomonadota; class Gammaproteobacteria; order Oceanospirillales; family Oceanospirillaceae; genus Bermanella; species Bermanella sp. WJH001. The sequence goes on from NZ_JASJOO010000003.1 coordinate 1,210,594, forward strand.
GAATAACAGTTTCAACATGTTGGGTTTGGATATTTCGAGTATTCAGTTTGTTGAGCAAGCCATGGAGAGTTCATTTCAATCTGGTTTGGCCAGTATCAGTGAAGGTTTTGAGCTGTTTGATGGCAGCAGTGCGTTTGTGATGATTAAACCCAGTTTATTACCTGGGCAACAAATCCCTGATCAGTATGCCTTACTGGTGGTAAAAACAACCGCACTGTTACGAGACATCACCTTAGACCGACCCGGTTTAGAGCTTGAAGTGCGCTATGAGCATTTGGCCCCCATCGTGTTTGAAAAAACAGGAGCCGTATCTGCATGGGAAAGTTTTATATTCCCCAAGCTTGAATACAAAAATCACTTCGCTTTGGGAAATGGGCGGGTATACCTAACCCTAAAGCGCCAGTTAGGTTTGGAGAGTATTAACCTGACCTTGGTGGCGATCATCGTATTGGTTTGTTTTGTGATTGGCTGGTTGATGAATATGTTTTTACGTACCCATTATCAAGGTGAAATAGAAAAACAACACGCCAATAATAAGCTGTATCAATTAGCAAACTACGACCGGTTAACCGGCTTAGCCAATCGTCATTATTTTGAGGAGTACCTCACGCGGGCAATAGCCAGTTGCAAAAGGCGCTCAGAGAATATTGCATTGTTATATGTGGACCTTAATGACTTTAAATCCATTAATGATACATATGGTCATGCAACAGGGGATAAAGTGTTGACCATTACCGGTGCCATCTTACTGGATTGTATTCGGGCAGAAGATGTTGCCAGTCGCATAGGTGGTGATGAGTTTGTGGTATTGCTTGAACACATTGTCACGCCTGAGGATGCTAAAAAAGTGCGAAATAGAATTCATCAAGAAATGGAGAAAGTGGAGTACATTGGTAAACATGCAGTGAAGTTGTCAGCCAGCATCGGTCTTGCCAATTACCCAGGAGACGGTGAAACCTTAGATGAACTCATGCATGCCGCTGACCATAAAATGTATGTGGCCAAGCGACAGGGCAAGGTGTTATCGATAGAGGATCACCCTAAGCGTCAAACTTAAAGTGCTTGTACAATGGCGTGCATAATTTCTGCACTTTGTGGTTCTTGTTTGGCTCCAAAACGTTGTATTACGTGGCCTTCTTTATTGATCAGAAATTTTGCAAAATTCCATTCAATGTCATCACCATCTTCTACTAAAAACTGATACAACGGATGACGATTCTCTCCATTCACTTCAACCTTGGTGGTCATAGGAAAATCCACAGCAAATTTTGTTGTGCAAAAATCCGCAATTTCTTCGTTACTCCCAGGCTCCTGTTGGCCAAATTGATTACACGGCACCCCCAATACGACTAAACCTTTATCTTTGTATTGTTGATACAGGGCTTGCAAGCCTTTGTACTGAGGCGTGAGGCCACAAGCACTGGCAACGTTTACCACAAGGATGGCTTTGTTTTTAAAATCGGCAAGATTAAGCGGCTGTGAATCTAAGCCGTCAATGGCGATATCATAAAAGCGTGTCATGGTTTTCCCCTTTTTGGTTTATTTGGCTGACATCAATGAGTATGCGTTCATATTCCTGAGCCAATACCTGCCAATCATAATGGCACACATCCACGCAAGGCGGCAGTCCTTGTTGTTGCCAAATTTTAAGGCGCTGCAAAATATGCTGAGCTTCTACTTCTGCAGATGCGTTTTCATATAAACAGGTCGCTGGAATCCATTCAGGATAGGCTAATCGATTAGGGGCTAAAGGTATGCAGCCATAAGCTGCCCCTTCTAATACGGCAATGCCTTGAAATTCATGGTGGGCAGTTGATAACACCACATGATGTTCACCCAGTTGAGTTAAGTATTCAGCTTTGCTGGTAAAGGTTGCCATGTGTTTTAAATTTTCAGGCGTGTGCTGAATAAGCTGGTTAAATTCAGTGGGAATGTTTCTAAACGACATGCCACAAATAGTGAACTCAATATTAAGCTGTTGCAGGTGCGCAAGTTTAATCAAGTGGGCCAATGTTTCAGGGCCTTTGTCATATTCCCACCTGTGATTCCAAATCACCTTTAATGTTTCACCGCCTTTAAAAACAGAGTCTCTGTGGGCGTGCTTGGCCTGTATGGGCACGGGTAAAACCTGAGACTTAGCTTGAATGCTAGCGATGGCGTTTAGTGGTGCATGGTCGGGTAAACGTTTAAATAAATCGGTTATACCTGCAAGTAAACTGTGTTGATTAAACTGGCTATTAAACAAAACATAATCAGCACTTAATGCACTGTAAATATTCACCATTTGCGGCTCAATACTGGTGTGTTGCTGAGCACTTTTAGGGTAGGCAAATTGGTTTTCATGAAAATACAAAATGCTCGGTGTGGACGCTAAATTAGGCGAGAGCCCTTTTAATGTGGCCAGATCAACCATGGATGTGGCAATGACTAAATCGAAGGGTTGTTGCAGTGCTTGAGCGTCATCGCCATAGGCAAAACTCAATGCATTACCACGAATTCGCCAACTAAAAAAACGTCCGGGCAGGGTAAGGTAATGCCACTGGTGATGTGGCAGGTTGGCCATAAGGCCCTGACACCATGATTTATGGCTGTCGGTGTCATAGGCGCTGAGCAGTAAAATTCGCATGGTTAGCCACTGATACTATCAAACCTGTCATTGTACCTATGGGGTTGTGGGTGCAGCAAATGATTGAGTATCAGACTTAGGCTGCCTAATATAGGGCAACTTTTAACTTGACCAAACAAGTGAATCTTGATTCACTTGTTGTGAATATAGGTTCATTTTATGGCATACCGCCCAACCGAACAGACGCAATCTAAAAAAGCCGGCACCCGTGAGCGCATCTTAAAAGAGGCCCGTTTATTGGTGACTCAAGGAGGATTTGCAGCGGCAGCCGTGGCGCAAGTGGCCCGTCAAAGTGATATTGCAACCGGCACCATATACCGCCATTTTCCATCAAAAGCGGAGCTGGTGGCTGAAGTGTTTCGCCATGCCACGGAGTTCGAATTAGCGGCAGTCACGCAAGCAACGCAACAAGGTGAGTCGTGTCGTGCTCGTTTATTAAGTGCCGTGGAAACCTTTGCCGACCGCGCGTTACGGGCTCCCAGGTTAGCCTATGCCTTAATTGCAGAACCTGTGGACCCATTGGTTGAAAAAGAGCGTTTGAGTTATCGCTTTGCCTACGCAGAAGCGTTTGAAGATTTAATCAACGAAGCCATGGCCGCAGGGGAATTTGTTTCCCAAAGCCCAAGCATCAGTGCGGCGGCGTTGGTGGGCATGTTATCAGAAGCATTAGTGGGGCCGCTGGCACCACAAATTGAAAGTTACGATGAGCAAATTTCACAGCGTGAAGCGTTAACCGAAGCGGAAAAACGTGCGCTTATAGAAGAAATCAAAGCACTGGCGTTAAGGTCAGTAGCTGGAACGGTGTAGCACATTCAGCTGTGCTCATCACGGAGGACAGCATGAATCATTTAACCAATTTAGACACCAATAAAACCACTGGCGAAACCCATGAGGTGTTTAATCAGCCCACCGCCCTTGATCCTTTTAATGCATATGAGAGCGACCAAACGCTTCAGCATTGGGTGAATGTTTTTCAAGGGGAATGGCATCATGATGTGATGGCCGAATACGGCAAACGGGTGGGGTCTGATTTATTTGAAGCGGGTTTTGCGGCCAATAAATACAAACCTGAATTTAAATCCCACTCACGGTTTGGCGAACGTATCGATCAAGTGGACTTTCACCCTGCCTATCATTTGTTAATGCAAACCGCGATTGAAGCGGGCCATCACAGCCTGCCATGGACCCAGAAAAAAATGGGAGCCCATGTTGCCCGTGCTTCTATTGAATACATGCACAGCCAAGCAGATCCCGGTTCTGGTTGCCCACTTACAATGACCTTTGCAGCCGTGCCTGCCATTGCCCATCAACCAAACATAGCCAAACACTGGTTGCCTAAAATTACCGCCAATAGTTATGACCCGCGTAATGTGCCTTTTTATGAAAAGCAGGGCTTAACCATAGGGATGGCCATGACCGAAAAACAAGGTGGTTCGGATGTGCGCGCCAATACCACGCGTGCAACGGCCATTGATAAAGCAGGCCCTGGTGAGGGCTATGAATTGATTGGGCATAAATGGTTTTGCAGTGCCCCTATGTGTGATGCTTTTTTGGTATTGGCTTATACCGGATCAAAAGAGCAAGGCCTTTCGTGTTTCTTGTTGCCACGTTGGCGACCTGATGGTCGTAAAAATGAAATGTACATACAGCGCTTAAAAGACAAAATGGGCAATGTATCCAACGCGTCAAGTGAAGTGGAATATCGCGGCGCATTTGCATGGATGATTGGAGAAGAGGGACGTGGTGTTCGTACTATTATCGAAATGGTCTCTATGACACGTTTCGATTGCATGGTGGGCTCTAGCGGTCTTATGCGACAAGCTCTAGCCCAAGCGATTCATCACACCTCAGGCCGTGCGGCATTTGGTGCGAACTTACATAATCAACCCTTGATGCAAAATGTGCTGGCGGATTTGGCTATTGAAAGCGAAGCGGCATTGGCCATTAGTATGCGCATTGCGCATGCTTTAGATGTGGTTCAACAGGAGGATGTGTCTGCGGATATCATTGAACATGAACTGAAATTTTCACGGGTGGCCACGGCCATTGGTAAATACTGGATTTGTAAGCGGGCCGCACAATTTACCTATGAGTGTATGGAGTGCATTGGTGGTGTGGGCGTGGTTGAAGATAATATTTTGCCGCGTTTATATCGTGAAAGCCCCATTAACGCCATTTGGGAAGGCAGCGGTAATGTTCAGTGCTTAGATGTCTTGCGTGTCATGCAAAAAGATCAAAGTGTTTTAACGGCCTTTTTAGATGAACTGAAAAAAGCAGAGGGCGTTTATCCTGTTTTTGATCAATACCTTAAAGATTTAAATAACGAGTTTAGTGATTTAGCGAGCCTAGAATTCCGTGCTCGCAGCGTAGTGGAAAAGTTAGCACTGGCATGGCAAGCCAGCACACTTATCCAGTTTGGTGAGCCAATGGTGGCCCATGGGTTTGTGCATTCACGCTTAAATCAATACGGTGGCTATTATTATGGCACCCTGCCAAAAGAAGTGGATGTAAAAACCATTATTGAGCGTGCTCGCGCAAAGTAAGGTTAGTTATCACACAAAGTAACGCCCTAATGGTCCGCCATTAGGGCGTTTTTTATGCAATTAAAACGGTCGTTTGTTTTCTAATCAATCTGAGTATCCCCAAGATGGTGCGGCCGATGCAGCGGTTTGTCATCAACTCATCCACACACTTATGCACAGTATCTGTTGGTAACTATCTGACTGGGATAAGTTTTTCACATTTTGAACTCGATTGCCCCCAAGTAACTGATTTAATGGGCTTTTAGCCTAAATAGTGAGCGACAGTTAGTACTCTCATTGCTGATAGTTGGCTGTGGAAAAATAATAATTCTACTGTATGTGAACTGTATATCCACAAAGTTATTCACAGGTTAAAGATTTTTCTGAGTTACCCACATTATAAAAACCACTTTTATGGAATTTTGTTAAATGTTCATCCCCCCAGGTTGCGTCTCAAGTGGTGATTTAACTCTCAGTGACGATTTCATTCACAGCCTGGATGGTTTAAATGCACAAACTTGAGTTGGGACGCGTTTAAATTTCGATTGAACATGGTGCAAAAGCCAAAAAAATAAGAAAGAGTCATGAGACTTGGTAGGTCTGTTTTGTTGCTTATATGACAAAGTAAGTCAAAAAGTCAGGGTAGGTCGGCTGTTATAGACCAAAATGATCTAAAAAGGGGCGTTTTTGGTCTTATGGCCTAATTACACATTAGTCTATACTGGTTGAATTAGAGTGGTAGCTCTAAAAGTATGAGTTATTACAGCCGAAAATCTAATTTGCAGATAACAATAAAAAGGAAAGGCAATGAAAAAAATAATAACGCGCCTCACTTTGTTAATGGCCATGACATTTGCCATGCAAAGCCACGCTTGGTTCTGGGACTCTTGGTTTCAGCCTTCTACCTATACCAAAACAAAATACCCCATTGTATTAGCCCATGGCCTACTTGGCTTTGATCAGTTATTGGGTGTGGATTACTGGTACAAAATCCCACAAGACTTACGCAGCGACGGTGCAACCGTTTATGTGACACAAGTGAGCAACACCAACTACACCGAAGTACGTGGTGAGCAGCTTATTAGCCAGATTGAAAATATTCTTGCGGTCAGTGGTGCGAGCAAGGTGAACTTAATTGGCCACAGCCATGGCGGTCCAACCATTCGTTACGTGGCCAGTGTGCGTCCTGATCTAGTTGCGTCAGTTACCACGGTTGCGGGTGTGAATAAAGGCTCGAATACCGCTGATTTCTTACGCCAAATTCCAGAAGGCTCAGCGCTAGAAGGTTTAGCACTAGGAATTGTAAATGCTTTTTCTTCTGTTTTAGACTTCTTAAGCGGTGGCGGTTACACCCCTGATGCATTAGGTGCGTTAACCTCTCTAAGCACAGAAGGTGCACTTGCATTTAACGCACAGCATCCACAAGGTATTCCTACTAGTGCGTGTGGTGAAGGGGCTTATGTGGTGAACGGTATTCGTTATTACTCTTGGAGTGGTGGCAGCCCACTAACAAACGTATTAGATATCTCTGATGCGGCTATGGGTTTAACCGCATTAACATTCGGCTCAGAAAATAATGATGGTTTGGTGGGCACGTGTGATAGCCACCTAGGCCAAGTCATTCGTGATGACTATCGTATGAATCACCTTGATGAAGTAAACCAAGTATTGGGTTTGCATCACTTATTTGAAACCGATCCAATCACGACTTACCGTAATCATGCGAACCGTTTGAAAAACGCTGGTTTGTAATACGTTGACTTAAAAAAAGGCGAAGCACGGCTTCGCCTTTTTTGTGCCTGTCATTTAGAAATTTAACGGTTTTGTATGGTAATGTGTACACTATAGGTCAATAAAAATAAGTATAAGAATTCAGCTATGTTAAAAGTTACGCTAGCCCTTTTTGTTATCTTGGTTGCGCTGTTTGCGTTTTTGTCAAAACCCAGTGTCACGATTAATCAATCTAAACACAGTGATGTTGTAGAAGTAGCGACTGATACCGATTTTACCTCTTCTGTTAGTCAATCATCTGATGCTCATAATCAATTGCCCGAATTCTTGCGTAACAGTTCCTTAAAAGGCACATCAATAGATGGGTTGTACCCTGTCGATGATGACGGGAATTTATTACTCAGCGGGTCAATCAAACATCGCTTTGAATATTTTTTATCTACCATGGGCGAGTTTTCCTTAGAGCAAGTTCAACAGATGATTCGTGATGATATTGAATTGAATCTACAGGAACCTGCACGTTCACAAGCCCTTAAATTATTTGAAGATTATATTGGATACAAATATGCATTAGCGGAACTTGAACAGTCATTACAGGCCCCTAAAGAATATGAAATCAATGATATAGAGCGCATGCGCCTACAATTACAGCAGTTAAGAGATAAGCGCCGTGAGTACTTTAGCCAAGATGCGGTGGATGCTTTTTTTGGTTTTGATGAATTATATGATGATTTTATGTTAAGCCGTTTAGAAATTCAGGCAAGCTCCCAATTAACATCAAAAGAAAAAGCAGAGCAGATTGCATCCTTAGAACAAAACTTACCTGATCAAGTTCGTAATATGCGTGATGATACACAAAGGGTGAGTCAAGTATTTGAGATTACCCAGAGCATGCGAGAAGAAGGGGCAAGCGAAGACGAGATATTTGAACGTAATAGCCAGGAGTTTGGCCAAGAAGCCGCAGAACGTTTACGGGTATTGGATACGAAGAGACAAGCATTTCAACAAAAAGTGGATGAGTACTTGGCTAATAAACAATCCATAGAAAATAACGAAGAGTTAACTTCATCAGAAAAACAAGAAGAAATAGATGCGCTCATTTCGTCGTTTGACGAAAATGAACGTCGACGTTTAAATGCCTATGTATTAATGCAAACAGAAAAGACTGAAATACAAACAAAGGCGCAATGATTATAGTTGTGCCTCACGCAGAATGGTTTTGAGACTGTCATACAGAGCTGGTGTTGCAATCAATAAGTTTTCGCTGTGCAGTTCGTGAGTGACGGTCTCATTAGGTTCAATAAAATAACCGCAACGTGCGCCTGCTTCTTTTGCAATTAACCAACCCGCGGCGCAATCCCATGGGCTGACACTTTCGTAATAAGCATCTAAACGCCCCAGTGCCACCCAACAAATATCCAGTGCAGCACTCCCCAAGCGACGAACATCGGCACACTGTTCAAGAACTTTATGCAAACGGTGCATCAGTTGGTTTAGCTGTTGGCTTTTATCGTAGGGGAAACCAGTGGCAATGATTGCTCGATTGAGTTCAGTGGTTGCACTACAGCGAATCGGCTGATCATTTAACCAAGCCCCTTTTTGACGAATAGCACTAAATACCTCAGATAAAAAAGGGTTGTAGACAACAGCTGCTTGAATTTTGCCTTTCACCACATAGGCAATGCTGATTGCCACTTGATGATGGTGATGGGCGTAATTAACCGTGCCATCTATTGGGTCAATTACCCAGATAGGGCTGTCAGAATAACGCAGTGATTGTAAGTCTGGGTTAGACTCTTCCGCTAAGATTTGATCGTTAGGGAAGTGCTCATGAATGGCATCTGTGATTAATTTGTCTGCGGCCAAGTCGCTATTGGTGACAAGTTCAATGCCTTGTTTGTAGTTGTGGCTGACTTTCGAACTTGCTCGCATTTCTACAATCACATCACCAGCTTGGGATGCGATATCAACCATAAATTCAAGTATGGATTCTAAGTCAGCCATGCTGCCCTGCCTGATGAGTTATTTAGCTATGATTATATTACGATAGTTAGATGAATATTAGATTACTTATTTAGCATATTTCTCTTGTTCAAAGTACAAAGAGGTAAACGTATGACTGTCGATAGGCTTATTGAAATAGTAACCCTGGTATCGATCACAGGATAGGTTTTGTAATAAATGTAATTGATTTGAATTTTCAATGCCCTCAGCTAAGACAACGAGATTTAAACTTTTTGACATGGCGATGATCGCTTTTACCATGGATACATCGTCTTTATCATTTTCAATATTCATAATAAAGGCACGATCAATTTTTAATTTATTTATGGGCAGATAACGCAAATAACTTAAACTTGAGTAGCCTGTACCAAAGTCGTCAATAGCAAAACCGACACCGATTTCTTGAATTTGATTCAGTAGAGGTAAAATATATTCAATGTTCTCCATTAATAAGCTTTCGGTTATTTCCAGTTCAATGGATGACCCCGAGATTTTATATTTATTGAGAAGGTGCTCGATTCTTTTGGGAAAGTTTTCAGTAATTTGAATGGCTGAAACATTAATCGACATAATGAAGTCTGGGTTGTATATCAGCCAGTGAGTCAGTTGGATAATACTCTCTTCAAGTATCCAGTCCCCTAAGGTGTTTATGAAACCAGTTTCTTCTGCAATGGGAATGAACTCAGCAGGTGAGATATTACCAAGTTCAGGATGAAACCAACGTACTAATGCTTCGCAGCCTAAAATTTTGTTGCTGTTGATATCCACTTGAGGTTGATAAAAAAGCTCAAATTGATTGCTATTAAATGCAGGTATAAAGTTGTGTTCGATATTAATGCGATGCTGCACCATGTCACCCATTTCTTGGGTGAAAAATTTATACCCATCCCCACCGCTATTTTTAACTTGGTACATTGCCGTATCGGCATAACGCCAAAGTATGTGGCTGTGTTCACTGTCTTTGGGGCACAAACTAATGCCAATGGAGCAACTTGTTCGCAGTTCATAGGAGTCCACACGAAATACTTGCCTTAGATGGCGATTAATATCAGAGGCGAATACCTCTATGTCTTTAGGTGTTTCTATATTGTGAATGAGTATGACAAATTCATCGCCACCCATACGAGCTAAGAAGTGCTCTTTAGGAATGATTTGTTGTAAACGTTGAGCCACTTTTTGAAGTAAACGATCACCTACTTGATGCCCTAATGAATCGTTTATGTTTTTAAAGCGATCAAGGTCGATGAACAACATAGCAAACTGTTCGCCCGTTTTTTTAGAGTGGGACACCGCTTGAACGAGCTCATCATTAAACTTAAAGCGATTATAAAGCTCTGTTAAAGGGTCTTGTATGCCTAGGTATTCGATTTGCTGGCGAACCAATTCTCGTTCGGTTATATCTAGCATCACCCCTTCGATATAATATTGATCCTTTTCTTTGTAGCATCTGCCACGATCTAATATCCATTTGTGTTCGCCACTGGCTGATTTTATGCGGTATACCATTTCAAATGGTTTGAGTGAAAAGTGCGCTGCCTTACTATTTTGCGTGAAATCATGTTTGTCATTTTCATCAATGAGATCAAAGGGTGTGATTTTGTTTTGTAAGAAATACTCCGGTTGATAACCTAGCAACTGATAACAGCCTGGGCTTAGGTAATCTAGGCTTTTTTGTTGTAAGTCTAAACGATATAAGATACCGGGAAGGTTGCTGACTAAGCGTTTAAAATCGTTGTCTTGTTTGGTGATGTCATTTTCTAATTTTATCTTGTCGTCAGTATCGTTAATTTTTTGTCTGTGACTTAAAAAAATAATAAATAACATTAAACCAAGACTAAAAAGGCAAGCAATGATGAGAAATTTCTTTTTGTTTAGCCAGTAACGGAATACCATTTTATTTTCAATTGTTGAAATTAAAATAGCTTCTTCATTATAAGGGTAAGCGCAAGCTTGCACTGGGTTTTCGATAAAACGAAAGAGTTGTTGCAGGCAGGGCTGACCAAGCGCAAATTGTTCTTGTAATTGGGAGACAATATGTCCATATGAAAGTTGACTTAAATTAGGCAAATTTGACGCCAGTATTTTCCCGCCACTACTAATGACAGTTAAACGTAAAGCAGGGGTGAAACTGTTTGCGAGTGCATTGATGTAGTCATTTCTTTCTGCAGGGCTTTGGGTATTTAACTGCGACCAGCGGCTTTCAAACTGCATGAATGCCACTTCTGTTTTAAGACTTTGGTCTCGAAAAACGTGCTCTTTTTCTGCACGAAACGAATTAAGCATAAGCATGCTAATAACAACCACCCAAGTGATTAACGCTAGGGCGTATAAACGTGACCGGATAGAGACAGTGTTTGTTGTATTCAGCACCATGTTGCCCTAAATCCATGTGGTTAAGTCAGTATAGACTCAATGGGGTTTTGGGCTAGGGCAAGCAGGTGATATTACGGTTTTTGTCTAGGGATTTAGGCTTAATTATTGAGGTTTAATCCCGGTATAGAGATTGACGTAGCGAAACTCATCAAGTTCATCCAAATCCGGTACGGTAAACGACTCTTGTTTGCGGATATGGCGGTATTGAGGGTGACTGAAATCCTTGATGCGTGAATCCGCCAACAGCACTTCTTGGGCGTATTCAAAAAAGGTGTCTAAGAAGCTAAGGTTTGCTCGGTCATATAAGACGTCAGCCGCAATGAGCAGGTCTATGTCATTATCTTGTATAGTAAATAAATCATCAGACAGCTCAATACTGACCCCATTTAACTTGGCGTTTTCAGCGCAACTAATAAGTGCGTCAGGATCAATGTCACAGGCAATGGCTTGTTTGGCTCCCGCTTTCATGGCCGCAATGGCGACCACTCCGGAGCCGCTGCCGAAATCCAGTATTTTTTTATCTTTTACTAATTCAGGATGGTCCAGAATATGTTGGGCAAGCACCTGGCCGCTGGCCCAGCAAAAAGCCCAGTAAGCGGTGTGTTCCCAAATACGTCTAATCTCATCCAAATCGAAGGCTCTATTCATGGTGACAGGGTCAACTAGATATAAAGAAATGTCCGGACATTGCGGCAATGCTTGTATGCTGATACGGGCATCGCTGAGCATGTTTTTGATTAAGTTATTAAGGGGGTTCATAGTGGATGGTTCCTAAAACTGGATCGGTGACAACCTGATCAGTCTGTGTAAATTAAGAAAATATATCCCTTTGCGGGTTAATTAAATCTGAAAAGCGCTCACCCATAAAATACAAAATACTATCGACCACAGGTGCAATTTGTTTTTCTATGTAGTGTTCGTAGTCAATTGTAAATGTACTGTCTTGCAAACATTCAATGGCCACAGGGCCTTGCTTGGTTATGATGTATTCGATCCATCCGCCATTTTCATAAGGGTTGTGCAAATTTGCTCGGCTATAAAGTGCGCTGGCTAATTTTGCGGCTTGAATTTGTGGTGGAATATTTTTCACATAGGTATTCAATGGCTTTCGAATGCGCTTTTTATATATTAATTGTTGGTCGCGTTTACCAGAATGTAACTCTTCAATAATGGCGAGCAAGTAATGTTTGTAAGATTGATTGTGGAAAATCCGAGAATACAGTTCAGTTTGGACTTCTTTAGCTAGGCTGGTCCAATCACTGCGCACCGCTTCAAGGCCTTTAAATATTAACTGGTCGTGTTGCGTTAATCCGGCATAGCGTTTTTTACTGCCCAGTTCGCTGCCACGAATGGTCGGCATTAAAAATTTTTGGTAGTGACTTTCAAATTCGATTTCAAGCTGGCTGGTAATATTATGCTCATGACGCAGTTGTGTGTGCCAATACTGGTTAAGGCCTGTTTGTAATTCACGGCCAATGTTTTGTGCACTTTTCATCGATAGGTTTGCATCAATTTTTTTATTACCGGTATGTAAACTAACAAACACACTGTCGGTATCACCATAGATGACTTGAAATCCTTGTTGCTCAATCCATTGACCACTGCGTTGAATGATCTCATGGCCTCGTTCTGTGATGGAGCTGGCCAGTCGTGCATCAAAAAAGCGGCAACCATTACTGCCTAAAACCCCATAAAAGCTATTCATGATAATTTTAATGGCTTGGCTAGTGGCGGCATTTTTTTGTTTTTTCGCTTCATCGCGCTCTGCCCATAACTGGCTGATGATATCGGGTAAAAAATGCTGCTGACGATGAAAATAAGCATCATGAAAACCTGAAATGGTTTGCTCTTGCTGATTATTTTGTTGTGCGTTTAGACCTTCAATCAAACCCATAGGGTCGATTTTAAACGTCTGAATAATACTTGGGTATAGGCTTTTAAAATCCAGTACCAACACATCATTGTATAACCCAGGTTTACTATCCATAACAAAACCGCCAGGGGCTTTGAACTCACCCAATCCCTCGCCGATATTCGGGGCAATATAACCTGCACGATGTAATTTGGGTAAATATAAATATTCAAACGCCGCCACAGAGCCGCCCACTCGATCAAGCAGGTGACCAGTTAAAAAACTGCGTTGAATAAGGTATTGCAATATTTGGGTGTGCTCAAAAATATCCAATACCAACTGGCAATCATTTGCATTGTATTTGGCAAGGGCTATTTTATCTTGCTCAAATAAATCACTTATGGCTTTGCCTCTGTCACTCATGGCACCTTTATGGCCCTCGAGTTTTTTGCCTGTGCCTAACAAGGCTTGTGATACAAATTCTAACGAGAAGCTTTCAAAGCTGTAGGTGGCATTACGCAGTGCATCAATACCATCAACAATTACACGCCCAGGTATATCCACAAAATTTAAGTTGTTTTGCCCTTGGCGAATATTCACTTCAGTTGTGTCACGACACCAATGAAAAGGAATGCCATGCTCTTTATATACCCGCTGTAATACGGTGAAATCAAAGTTAATGACATTCCAGCCAATGATCACATCAGGGTCTAATGTTTGAATGTAGGAATTTGCGGCCACTAATAATTCCCGTACATTTTTGAATAATATGAGCCAACCGGGTGTGACATCTTCTTTGTGTCCCAGCATATACACGCGCTTTTCAGTACGCTTCTGCCCTTTGCCATCTAGCCATTGGCTAACAAAACCGATGCTGTAGAGCTTCTCTTTTTGCTCTTTTGTGGGCATGGATGTTTCGATATCCACACTTACGACTTTTAAATTTGGTTGATATTGGCTGGGCTGTATTTGAGGTTTGATCCAAGTGTGGGACGGGTTTTCTGTGCCTTTAAATTCAAGGCTGCCGTGAATGAAACGTTCCATCAAAAAGCGATGGGTAGGGCGGATATCAGATTTCCAAAGTGTAATGGCTTGTTGCTCGCAATACCGGCGCAGCTCCACATGTAATTGATAGGTTTTACAGTAAATAGCGGTAATGGGTTCGCCATTAAAGTGCTTTAAGGGCAAAGCCTCTGTTCGCATGCCACAAAGGGCTGGCAAGCGATCACTTTGGTTTTGTGCACAGAAACAGACGCTTTCTTGCTGGGGAAACTGCAAGTACTGCGGGCCATGATCGGTACTCAGCCAAAAGCTTAGAACCAATTGGCCTTGGATGTCTTTCCATTGCTGGGACAGGATGAATCCGTGCACAGTTGACCTTATCTGGTTTTGGGCTTCAATTAGTATAAGCCTCAATGGGAGAGAGCTATGAAGCCGCGGATTTCCCCTGATCCAATGTATCAGTTGCTCAGGGATGAAAAAGTCGAAGAGTTTAACAAGCTAAAAGCACAAGGAAAGAGCTGTGACCTAACTGGCTGTGATTTTCGTGGTTTAGATTTGCGTAACCTAGATGTCAAAGGGTTGGATTTGAGCAATGCCTACTTTCGTGGCACGGATTTGCGCTCATTAGACTTCAGAGGCACTAAGTTAAACGGTGCCAGTTTGGCAGATGCCAAGATTAGTGGCTGTTTTTTTCCTGCTGATATTTCCGCTCAAGAAATCCTGATGTCATTGGAGCAAGGTACGCGTCTGCGCCACCCATCTGTGTGATCTAGCCCATATAACCTGCAAATAGTGACTATTTTTTGCACATACACTAGGAAAAAGTGGGTGTTTTATGGTAGAAATACGCCCCCTGATTATTTTATGGCCAGTATTATGTTGTTTCTTGGCAAGGCTCCTAAAGCTACCCATGAATTACTAGAGCGTTTGGACTTGCTTGGTGAGCGCTTACTTGAAGGTTTGAACGTCACAAGTCAGCGTAAAACCTTCACCAATGAAGCGCAGTTATTTGATTGCTTTGATAAAGAACAAATTGGCATCGTGCGCGGTGGTCTTGTGGTGGTGGTTAATGACGGCAAAGATGCTGTTTGTTTAGAGCCTGGGGATATTATTGGCTTGAGTCGTGTGTTTGGCTTACCCCATGCTGAATTAAAAGTAGAAGATGAAGCTGAAATAGAACTGATCCAGCGCGATGACTTTATGTCATTTGTGTACTCTGATCCCCATCGCCAACACCGTTTTAGTAATTACTTACTTACCATGCTTGCCTTGTATCAAGGTTTATTAGCCTATTATCATCGCCATAATCAAGTTATACCGCCGACAGGATTTGAACATGTGGATGCGGGCAGAGTAATGATTAAAGAAGGTGACTATGCTGATACGGTTTATCAGCTGATGTCGGGCAGTGCTGATGTGACGGTGAATGGGGTAACCGTCGGTGAAGTATTATCAGGTGAAATATTTGGTGCCATGGCGGCATTTACCGGTGAAAAGCGTAATGCCACGGTGACAGCAAGGGAAGATTGCCAGCTTTTGGCGATACCTAAAGCTCAGTTTGTTGATTTAATTAAGGCTCAACCTGAGATAGCAATTACCCTGTTGGATAACATGTCACGTCGAATTAAGTCCCTAAACGAACAAATCTCAGGTGCTCAACGACAAACCGCTTAATAGGTCAAAAAGCGCCTACTTGAATTTAATTGAGAATAGTTCTTGATAACTCAAATGATAATGACTATTATTAACTCGTTGTCATGACCCGCCCAGTGTTCTTGCCAAGAGAACATCAAGCAGCAAGTTAATCATGGCACTCTCTCTCATCAAGCTAATCACATTGTCGATTTGACAAGGCCGCTCATTAAACCGAGCGGTTTTTTTTCGTCTGTTAAAAAGTAATGAGTACAGGCTGGATTTAATGAAACATCATGGCGCTTACCTGTTGCCTCATCAAACAAATATATAGTCGATTTGACAAGGCCGCTCATTAAACCGAGCGGTTTTTTTTCGCCTGTAAAAAAGTCGTCTGTTAAAAAGTAATGAGTACAGGCTGGATTTAAAGAAAACATCATGGCGCTTACCTGTTGCCTCATCAAATAAATATATTGTCGATTTGACAAGGCCGCTCATTAAACCGAGCGGTTTTTTTTCGCCTGTAAAAAAGTCGTCTGTTAAAAAGTAATGAGTACAGGCTGGATTTAAAGAAAACATCATGGCGCTTACCTGTAGCCTCATCAAACAAATATATTGTCGATTTGACAAGGCCGCTCATTAAACCGAGCGGTTTTTTTCGCCTGTAAAAAGCCGTGTGTGAAAAAGTGATTAAGAGAGGCGATTTTGAAAGAAAGCATTAAGTTTCAATAGGGCGTTCAAATAATTCAGCATAGTTATTCTGGATCGCTTCGTATTCAGCGATACCAAGCTTGGCTTGATCACTTTTTCGAACGGTATCTAATGTTGTCAGAACGTCTACAACGTTTTCAAATTCAGTAATTATGGCATCGTCACTGTTAAGACTTTTTAGTTTTTCTAAAATCTGTGTTGCGTTATCAAGGGCGGTTATTTCATTCTGGCGTTGCCCCGTACTCACTTGAGTGTCCATATTTTCTATGGCTTTAGCGATGGGTTCTAGTAAGGTGACGGTTTGATCGTCCCCTTGTCGTGATGCCTCAAACATAAAGCTGTTAATAAAATGCTTTGACTGGGTAATGGTGCTTTGCTGTGTATTGGTATTGTCAATTGCTTGTAATTCGCTATTACTGATAAAACCATTTTCATACAAGCTTTGACTAAGGGCGGCCATGTTTTTTGAAGCAATGGGCCCATTAAAAAACTCTTTACTGATGGCACTGAGTTTTTGGCTGCGTATAGATAAACTTAATTCACGGCCAGTGGTTTGAACGTTTTTACTTGAGCCATTGTCAAACTCAGATGTTGCGCTTGCCTTAAAGCTTGTCCCTAGGTTGTCATTGTCCTGATATAAACGGCTAATTAAACTGGGGAGAGGGTTGTTGATTTCCATGACCATTCCGTAAATAACATGTGTTTGAATCGCTGTTAAATAGCAAGTTATGCGCCAATGAAAACTAGGTTAATATGCTACCTTGGGGGCGTTGACTGGTGGTGAGTTGCCGCTTTTATTGGTTTTAAATTTTAAAGGGCAAATACTTGCCGTCCTTTTTTCGTCTTACGCTTGGTGCGTAATCCATTATTTTAGGTGTGTTTATGAAAGTAAAAGTACTCTTTTTACTGTTGTGTTTTTCATTGAATAGTCATGCGTTTGAGCAAACATTTACCTTTACTCAAACGCAATTACAACAGCGTATACAGGAGATTACTCCCATTGAGCGTAAAACCATGTTTGCTAATGTGGTGTTAACAGATGGTCAATTACGTTTATTGGATGTGGAAAATCAAATTGAGGTGACCGCATTTTTAGATGTGACTGCGCTGGGTAGTTTGCATGGATCTGGTTCTGTGACGGTGCAGGGGAGTTTAAGTTATGAACCGAGTGAGGGGGCATTTTATTTAAACAATGCAAACGTCACGCAGTTAAAGGTGGATCAACTATCCTCAGATGCCGTGTCTCAGCTTACCCCCTTAGTGCAAGATCTGGTGACTCAAGGTTTGCAAAGTCGGCCAATTTATCAGTTAAAAGATGATGATATGCGCCAGTCTTTGTTAAAGGCGAGCCTTAAGCGCATTGAGGTTAAGCGTAAAACCCTGTTTGTGGTGTTGGGTTTTTAATCGGCTATTAAGTATTTAATAGCCGTTGACGTATTTTTTGGTTGTTTTTGGTTCGTATAAAAAGTGTTAATACAATCAGGCCCATAATTAAGTTGCCAGCAGCACAGCCATAAAATAATCCGGTTAACCCGCCAAAGTGTTGGCCTAGCCATGCGCATGGTAAATAAATTATAAATAAGCGTAATAGGTTTAGGCCCAAAGATAGTTGAGTTTTATGCAATGCGTTTAGTGTTGCCGTTGTCACCAATGTAAAACCCATCGCAAAATAGGTCAGTGGTACAACATATAAAAAAGTCTGGATAATGCTTTGCACGGCCAAGTCCGAGCTAAAAATGCTACTGATTGGCTGAGCAAATGCTACTAATAATCCGTATACGATGATTTGCCACACAAACAAAAATTGCATGCTTTTCATCAAGGCCTGTTCAATACGCGAGTCTTCACCAGCTCCGTGATTTTGGCCAACAAAAGGTGGCAGGCTTGCGGTAAATGCCATAATGACAATCATGGCAAGGGGCTCTATTCGACTGCCTACCCCATAAGCCGCAACCGCATGTGTGCCATACTGCGCGACCCAAGCTACCATGATGCCATTAGCAATAGGCCCAAGCATATTGGTGAGGGCAGCAGGAATGCCCAGCTTGGTTAGTTGATACCATTGATGAGTAAGGGCCTCAGGAACTTTGAGTGTAATCAGGTCTTTATCCAGTAAGTGTTTCAATACAAAAATAAAAGCCACTCCCCAGCTTATGGCCGTGGCAATCGCGGCGCCTTTAATGCCCAGTTCAGGAAAGGGCCCCAAACCAAAAATCAAAAGTGGGTCTAATATCCCGTTAATGGCCGAACTGCCGAGCATGATTAAGCTGGGCAGCTTGGTATTTCCACTAGCACGAATACTGGCGTTCACGATGACCAGTACAATTAATAACACGCTTCCTGCGTACCACCATGTCATGTAATCCGAAATCATCCCCAATAAGTGTTCGCCAGCGCCAAGCCAACGAAACACTAGATTTTGAGTGGTGATGCCTATGGTCGCCATAATCAGACCTAGGATGAGGGAGAGATATAAACTTGCCGTTACCCAATTACGCGCCTCTTCAACCTGTTTCTTGCCAAGGCTTCTCGCAACCACGGCTCCAGTGGCAATACTTAAACCAATGGCCAGATTCATAATGAGCATGGTCACAGGAAAGGTAAAACTCACCGCTGCAAGGGGCTCGGTTCCCAGCAGACTTATGAAGTAGGTATCGACTAGGTTGAATAAAAAAATACTCAAAATGCCCAGTACCATTGGGGCTGTTAGTCGGTATAACCAAGTAGAAATGGCACCTTGACTGAGATCTGAGGCCATAAGTGGGGCTCTTATCATTAATAAATGTAAAGAATGATGCCACAGTTGAACGAAATCTGGACAAAACTTAGATGAATGGTGTGTTTCTTCTATACTCATAATAGAGGAAAAACCCATGCCCCATTTTTATTGCATTCGATTGATATTTTGCCTGCTTGTCCTTGGGGCATTCAGTGTCCAAGCCCAAGAGCGTTTAGTGCGTATCGCGGCGGATGAATGGCCGCCCATGACCGGCACTGAACTTCACCAAGGGGGCTTTAGCGTTCATCTGGCAAAAGAGGTGTTAATCGATCTTGGCTATCAGGTAACAGTGGAGTTCATGCCTTGGAAACGAATCATGCGCACGCAAAGTCGATCCGATTATGATTTGATACCGGCCATCTGGCATAGCCAAGAACGTGAAAGTGCCTATGCGTTTACGCAATCATACTTGGAAAATAAGGTGGTGTTTGTAAGCTTAAAAGAAAACGCATTTCCTTATACAGACTTATCAAGTTTACAAAATAAGCGTGTTGGTATTGTCTCGTCTTATTCTTATCCCGAAGCACTGCTTAATTATGATCAAGCTAAATGGCAAGCTGGCCTCGATCTTAACCAAAACCTGAAAAAATTATTTGGTAAGCGTTTGGATATGATGATTGGAACAGATGCCGTCATTCGCTATGAAGCACAACAAAAGTTTAATCATGAACCACCTCTTTATTACCACATGGATAACCCCATTGAAGTTCGTACGTTGCATATGGCAATCAATCGAACCTTTCCAGATCATGATGTGTTAGCCCAACAGATCAGCAAAAGAATTGAACTATTCAAGCAAGACGGCCGCTTCGAATCACTTAAGCAACAACACGGACTAAAATAATTTATCCCCATAAACTGTGGATAAGTATGAGGATAGCCATTGGGTAAACGGATGCTTACCAGAGCATGCTTTGCCTCATGTTAGTTTGACCAATTTTTACACGACAAACCGTTAATAAAGAGGGCATGTTATGAAAAAAAGTCTTTTGGTGTTATCCGTTATATTTGCCATGAATGCAGTCGCTGATAATACATTCTACGGAGCCATTCATTTGGGCCTTGAATATCGCGATATGAAAGACAACGACCGCTTTGATGACCATATGCAAATGCAAGATGCTTATAGCTCTTTAGGGGTTATGGGAGAGCAAGAATTACAGCCAGGTCTTGTTGGTTTTTATAATTACAAAATCGCAATAGATGTGGTGAAAGGGAAGCTTTATGAAAATGAGCAAACCACTTGGGGCGGGCCAAACAATGAAGAAGGTGTGGCTTATATTGGTGTAAAAGGTGACTTTGGTTCAGCATCGTTTGGTTATCAGTGGAATGCGTATTACAACGCAATTTCTTGGAGCACTGATCGTTTCAGTAGCGGCTGGACGGGCTTTGATACATACGCCGCTTTTCAACTAAGTGAACTAATGGTCTACCAAAGCCCTGACTTTAATGGTTTGAGTGTGGCTTTAAACGCACAAAGTGGTGTGGACAACACCACAGGCAAAGCTCAAGACCGCTTCATTGCAGCGGCCAGTTATAACCTAGGTGAGATTACATCCCATGTTGCTTATGACAACTTAGGGTCAGGCTCAACTGAGTTAATGGGGGTCGCGGTTGAGATGAACCTGCCAGCCATGCGTTTTGCCATAAAACATGAAATCGCCAAAGATGGGTTAGGCACTGACGATGGTAATCTAACATCGCTGCACAGCTCTTTCACGTCGGGTAAAAACACGTATAAAATTCATTATGCATTTGGAAACTACCCAGGTTATCTAGCGGTAGATGATAGCAAGGGCGAAAACGAAGCCAGTGAAGTCGGTCTTGGTATTGATCATGTGATTAATGATAGCGTGTTTGTCTTTGCGGAGTTTCACATGAGTGATGAATATTGTGCCTATGACGTGACAGAGGGTAACGGCAATGGCAGCAATGATAATATTTCAGGTAATGAAATTTATGGTTGCCAAGTGATCAGTGTCGGAACCCATTATTCGTTTTAATTAACAGCAAAAAACACTCAACACAAAAAAAGCCCAGATAAATCTGGGCTTTTTTGTGTCAGCGCTAAACTTACAAGCTAGCAAATACTTTATCAGCGGCGCTTAGTGTGAACTGGATATCGTCATCACTAATGGCGGCGCACATAAAGCCTGCTTCAAATGCCGAAGGCGCTAAGTAAACCCCTTCGTTTAACATGCCATGGTAGAATTTTTTGAAACGTTCTTGATCACACTTTTGCACCTGCGCAAAGCGGCGGATGTTTTTCTCTTCGCTAAAGAAAAAGCCAAACATGCTACCCACTTGGTTGGTGCTTAATGGAATGCCGTGTTTTTGCGCAAGGTTTTCTAAACCACTGCAAAGTGTTTGGGTTTTGCTAGTTAAGTTATCGTAAAAACCAGGTTGGCTAATGGCGTTTAACATAGCAAGACCTGCGGCCATGGCGATTGGGTTACCTGACAATGTACCAGCTTGATACACAGGGCCAAGAGGCGCGAGATGAGACATGATTTCTTTTTTACCACCAAACGCACCCACAGGCATGCCCCCACCGATTACTTTACCCAGTGTCGTCATATCTGGCACCACACCATAGACTTCTTGTGCACCGCCTTTGGCTGCACGAAAGCCACACATCACTTCATCAAAAATCAGTACGATGCCGTGTACATCACAAAGCTCACGTAAGCCTTGTAAAAAACCACCTTCAGGGGGAATGCAGTTCATATTGCCAGCAATTGGCTCAACGATGACACAGGCAATCTCATTGCCCATTTGTGCAAAACATTCACGAACACTATCTAAATCGTTGTGAGTTAAAGTGATGGTCAAATCGGCAACGGCTTTAGGTACACCAGGTGAACTTGGTACACCAAGGGTTAATAAACCTGAGCCTGCTTTTACTAATAATGAATCAGCATGACCGTGGTAACAGCCTTCAAATTTCACCATTTTATCGCGGCCCGTATAACCACGGGCTAAACGAATGGCGCTCATGGTGGCTTCGGTGCCGCTGGATACCATGCGAACCATGTCCATGCTCGGGTAGATTTCACAAACCTTATCCGCCATTTCAATTTCAATTTCAGTAGGTGCACCAAAACTTAAGCCGTTCACTAATTGTTTTTGCACCGCTTCGATTACTTGTGGTGCCCCGTGGCCTAAAATTAATGGGCCCCAAGAGTTTACAAAATCAATGTAACGGTTGCCGTCGGCATCAAATAAATACGCGCCTTCGCCCTTTTGGAAAAAGATTGGATTGCCGCCCACGCCATTAAAGGCACGAACTGGAGAGTTTACCCCTCCTGGAATATGGGTTTGTGCTTGCGCAAAAAGAGATTCTGAACGTGAAATATCCATAGAAAAACCTACTACTTATCATTAAAAAGGGCGAACCACAGCGAGAATAACCACTGCAATTAGAATGAGTACGGGTGCTTCGTTAAAAAAGCGGTAAAAAATATGGCTCTTGGTATTGATGTCATCACGAAACTGTTTGAGTAAATATCCACAGTAGTGATGATAACCAATCAGTAAGACCACCAAAGTCAATTTTGCATGGACCCAGCCTTGGCTAAAATAATAACTAGGGTTAAGAGCCAGTAGCCAAGCACCTAAAATAACAACCGCAATCATTGATGGCGTCATGATGCCGCGATACAGTTTACGCTCCATAACTTTAAAGCGCTCCTTGCTGGTTTCGTCTTCACTCATGGCGTGATAAACAAATAATCGAGGCAAATAAAACAGCGCAGCAAACCAGCAGACCACTGCAATAATGTGAAACGCTTTAAGCCAAAGCATATGCTTCCTTAAATGTAGTTAGTGTACATATCGATAGTAGTTGTGGATTTTATCATGTTCGATGATGCCCATGACAGAGGCGGTATTCACTTCTTTGCCATAGTGGATGGTGAGGCACTCTACTTTTTCATCAATCATAATGTCTAACGCTTCTTGCAAGTTAGCGCGCATGGAAATGCTATGACAGGTTAACCTCTGACCAGGGATCGCCATAAGGTTTAACACAGGATCTTCGTCTTCCATTACTTCTAGCCATTCTTTTAGGCTCTCTTCATTCATTAAAAGGTTGGCAACATCCGATGCTGCAAGGGCGGCTAAGATGCCTTTTTCACCATGTATGACTAACCAAATAGGGTTGCCACTTAAAGCCAGCTGTAATGTTTCGATGGATGCAAACTTAGGCACAACTTTAATGTTTTTTTCAGCCACGCTGAGTACGCTGTTTTGTCTTAGCATTAACTCAACAGGGCTGGTATCGGTTGATAAACCTCTTAATTGTAATAGGCGGGGGAACAGCGCCTTTTGTTTGAACACTTCGCTGGTGGTTAGGTTGGCAATCACCACCACTAACATAGCCGGTAACAGAATGTTGGGATTATTGGTCAGCTCCAATAAAGTCATGAGTGCCGTGAGTGGCGCCTGTAAACAAGCACTCATCATGGCCGCCATGCCTAACATGGCATAATAGCCAGTGGCACTGGCAATCTCTGGTGCAAAATAATTCCCTACTTCACCAATGGCACCACCGGCGCAGGCCCCAATAAATAACATGGGACCAATGGCCCCTGCGGGTTGCCCTAAGCCTAAGTTAAGTCCGGTGATGCATAATTTAGCCAATGCAAAACTGATTAAAATCATCCAAGGCAGTTGACCGGTTAAAGCATGGTTTACCGTGTCATAACCGATGCCCATCATGGCAGGAATGGCGAGGGCGAATAATCCGTTGAGTAAACCAATGATTAAGAACCTAAGCCAAAGGTTTTTGGGAGCCTTTTGTGCGCTTTTAACACAAATCCAAATAAGCAATGCAGCAAGCGCCCCCATGACTAACCCTTCTACTAATAAAAAGGGGAACTCTAATAATGATCGCATTTGTAATGGCGGAACGGTAAACGCAGGCTCTGCGCCATACACCAGCCTTGTAAGAAGAGCACCTGCCACCGAGGCTAAAATAATAGGAATCAAGCTGACAAAGCTATAACCCATTACGATCACTTCCATCGCAAAAATAACCCCTGCAATGGGCGTATTAAAAGACGCACTAATGGCAGCGGCCACGCCCGAAGCCAGCAATAATTGAATATGGCGACTGGGTAATTGAAACTTACGCCCCATGATACTGCCGCTGGCGGCTCCCAAATGCACAGCAGGACCTTCTCGGCCCGCGCTTTGACCACTGAGTGCGCAAATCACACCGGCAAAAAACTGCGCGACAAAATTACTAAAGGGCATGTGACCTTGGTGATGTTTCAAACGCTCAAGTACATGACTGATACCGACCATACGACTTTGCGCACTTAAGCGCGCAAAAATAACCGCAATTAACATGGCGCCACTTAACGGTAGGAAAAAACGAATCCAAGGGGCAAGGGCTTCAAAGTTCTCGTGATCGCCATTTTCAAGGTAGGCCATCAATGGGCCTTCGATAGCAAAGCGGAATAATAAAATGGTGCCGCTGGTAACGAGACCGGCTAGTACACCAAGTAATGCAAGTTGAGGCAGTGCATCCCCTTGAGCGAGTGAAATTCTTAAGCGGCGAATGAAAGATGCCATTAATTACTCTATCACTTTTTATGGAAGGCGCTATTATAAGGCCCTTCGAAATTAATCTATAAAGAAGGTGATATTGTGATTAATGTGGGTCTTGTTGGTGGAACCGGTTATACAGGCGTTGAATTGCTGCGCATTCTTGTGCAGCACCCACAAGTAAATTTGAAAGTTGTTACATCACGTGGTGAAGACGGCACACCCGTATCCGATATGTTTCCAAACCTTCGCCCATTCACAAATATCACCTTCAGTGTACCGGATGTTAAAACTCTGTGTGAGTGTGATTTGGTCTTTTTTGCGACACCTCACGGTGTGGCTATGGAAATGGCGCCAGAATTAGTCAAAGCCGGAGTGAAAATCATAGATCTAGGTGCTGACTTTAGAATTAAAGACGTCGTGGAATGGTCAAAATGGTATGGCCTAGAACACACATGTCCTGACATTGTTGAGCAAGCGGTTTATGGTTTGCCAGAAGTAAACCGTGAAGCCATTAAACAAGCTCAGGTGATTGCCAACCCAGGGTGTTATCCAACCGCGGCACAATTGGGGCTACTGCCACTAATTGAACAAGGCCTAATTGAAGTGGAAGGCATTATTGCAGACTGCAAATCAGGTGTAAGTGGTGCAGGTCGTCAGGCTAAAATTGGTGGATTGTTATGTGAGGCCAGCGAAAGCTTCAGTGCTTACGGCGTACCAGGACACAGACACTTACCAGAAATTAAACAAGGTTTACAAAACGCAAACAACAACAACGAAGTTGGGCTTACGTTTGTGCCACACTTAACACCAATGATTCGTGGTATTCATGCTACCCTGTACGCAAAATTAAAAGACACCAGTGTCGATTTGCAAAAAGTATTTGAAGAGCGTTATGCCAATGAGCCATTTGTGGATGTGTTACCTGCAGGCTCTCATCCTGCAACCCGTAATGTGAAAGGCAGTAACTTTAATCAAATAGCGGTTCATCGTCAGCAAGGTGGTGATACCGTGATTATTCTTTCTGTAATCGATAATTTGGTAAAAGGCGCAGCTGGGCAAGCCGTGCAAAACATGAACATTATGTTTGGTTTTGACGAACGTGCAGGCATGACACAGCCAGCTATGCTTCCATAGTACGCGTAATAAAAAAAAGATAAAAAGGATTGCATGCAATGACAGTGGTAAAAGGCAGCAAACAAGATCATTTGGTTGTAGTGAGCTACGACCCTTGGACGCGCTTTTTTAAACGCCTGTTTGTGCTGATATTAATTGCAGCGCTTGGCAGTGCGGGGTATCTCTACGGCCGTTTTGAAGCGGCCCAGATTCAATCGCAAGCGATTGCCGAGCGTGATCAATTAAAAGAAGAATTACAAATGACCCGTGATGAGATGTCATCTTATAGTCAGCGTGTCATCATGCTTGAAAAAGGTGGTGAAGTTGATCGTCGCTCAACAGAAGGCTTACGCCAAAATCTGGTTGATTTAAGAACCCAAATTGCGACGCTGCAAGAAGAAGTAGCGTTTTATAAAGGTATAATGGCGCCTTCAACCACTAAACAAGACCTGCGTATTCAAAAGGTTGATATTGAGCCGACCCTTGAGCAGCGACGTTACCGTTATAAAGTGGTTGTCACTCAAGTGGGGACCAATCAACGTTTTGTAAGTGGTTTAGCCGCGGTCAACATAACAGGTGTACTAGACGGTAAGCAGGTGGTTTATGGCTTACGAGATGTATCTGAAGACGTACAAGATTACGGTATTAAATACCGTTTCCGTTACTTCCAAGAAATTGTCGGAGACTTGGTGTTACCAGAAGGCTTTATTGCCGAGTCCGTAGAAGTGGTATTACAAACAAATGGTTCAAAGGCTAATCGGGTTGAACAAACATTCCCGTGGCCAGGAAAGGAGTAAAAATGTTGGGCAGTAAAAGTAAAAATCCAGGTCACTACGACACACTAATTTCAAATAAATCAGAATTCATTGGTGACTTGCATTTCAGTGGCGGATTGCATGTAGATGGTCGCATCAAAGGCAACCTAATTGCAGATGAGCAAAGCGGTGCCGTGGTGCGAATCAGTGAAACCGGTGTGGTTGAAGGTGAAATTCGAGTACCTAACATCATTATTAACGGCACGGTTGTGGGTAATGTTTACTCAGGCCAGCATGTTGAGCTTGCTAAAAAAGCGGTCGTAAATGGCGATGTGCATTACAGCATGATGGAAATGGTCATGGGCGCCCAAGTAAATGGCAGTCTTATCCATCAAGGTACGGATAAAAACGCAAAAGGTCGCAAGCAAAAAGAGCCTGTTGTGGACTTGGCCGCTGAAACTAAAGTTGACTAAAATACTCGGTTAATCACATAATGCCCTTGTTATACACCGAAGGTTTTGCAGTATGAACGTTCTTTCTTTGACCCCTGCCGCTGTTAATAAAGTGCAGACCCTTATTGAAGACGAAGGCGATGATAGCCTTTGTCTTAGGGTTTTTGTGACAGGTGGCGGCTGTTCTGGGTTTCAATATGGCTTCACGTTTGACACTGAAGTGGCAGAAGATGACGCGCAAGTTGAGCAAGAAGGCGTCAAGGTCTTAGTGGATTCATTGAGCTATCCCTATTTAGATGGGGCTAGCCTTGATTATAAAGAAAGCCTAGAGGGATCTCGCTTTGTGGTTACTAACCCGCAAGCTTCTGCAACCTGCGGTTGTGGTTCATCGTTCACTATTTAGCAGGTTAACCCTGCTAGCGTGCTTAGTATTCAGCCCACATGTTTGGGCTGAACCTAATGCACATCTTGCCCAGCTTCATGCTCACACCCCAGAAGAACTCGCCAGTATTCTTGATCAAGCCGAAACATGGGCTAATGGTCGCAGTGAATACCCAGCCCAACCAATCGCCATTGTTTTGCATGGCAATGAAGCCAATGCGTTTGTGAAGCAAAACTATGCAATGTACCGTGCGCTGGTGGATAAAGCGGCGCGCTTAGATGCATTTAATGTGGTTGATATCAAGATTTGTGAAACATGGATGGGGATGAACCAAGTACGCAGAGAGCAGTTACCCCCTTTTATCGACACCGTGCCGTTTGGTCCTGGTGAAGAAAAACGCTTACTGAAAGCGGGTTACCAAAAGTTTTAAAAACCTTTGATATGTTAAGCAGGATAAAGCGCGCCCAATATTCTTGCCCCTTTTGCTCCCGTAACTTCACTCACATTACCCGCTAATCTCAGTAAATTTTGTTGCCCAAGCCATGCAAATGCCATGGCCTCAACCCACTGCGGATCGATGCCCATTTTCACACTACGGCACACATGAAAGTTAGAGCCTAAGATTTGGCTTAATGCTTTTAGTAGTTGCCCATTGAAAGCGCCACCACCACATATGACCACATCTGCTGATTGCGTCAGTTGTTTTATTTCCTTAACAATACTCGCGGCGGTCAGTTGTAAAAGGGTTGCTTGAACATCGGCAGCAGGAATGTCACGGATTGGAAATTGAGTCAGCCACTGCAAGTTAAAGTGTTCACGTCCAGTACTCTTAGGTGCCGGCATTTTAAAATACGGGTCATCTAATAGTTGAGCTAACAATTGCTCATTTACGTTACCGCTGTGAGCCCACTGGCCATTTTCATCAAATGTTCCCTTGTTGTGCTTAACACACCAGGCGTCCATTAATATGTTGCCAGGCCCTGTATCAAAACCGCCCACATCCCCATGGGCTGGCAGGAACGTGATATTGGCCATGCCACCTATATTCACGACAATCGTATCTTTGTCAGTTTGCTGAAATACCTGCTGATGAAAAGCAGGTACCAAGGGAGCCCCTTGACCACCCGCTGCCATATCTCTTGAGCGGAAGTCGCACACCACATCAATCTCGGTAAGTTCTGCTAACAAGGCTCCGTTAACCAGTTGCACAGTATAGTGTGGAGGCATGTGTCGCACAGTTTGTCCGTGACAGCCTATGGCTTTAATCTCGCTGGCGTTAATGCCAGTACTAAGCAGCACGTCATGCACGCCACGGGCGTATAATTTACTGAGTTGATTGCTCACTTTAGCGGCAAGATTCAGCTCATCTTGTGTGCCTTGGCAAAGAGCCATGACCTGTTCTTTTAAGGCCGCTGGGAATTCGTGATGGGTTGAACCTGTGAGCTCAATTTGATTATCAGAGGTTATGGCGATAATAACCGTGTCGACACCATCAAGGCTGGTGCCTGACATTTGTCCAATATAATAATCAGTCTCAACGTGAGGCAAAGTAGTCACCATATAAATGGCTCTCTAGGCGCATAACCATGATTTGAGCATAGTGCAAAAAGTGCTCTTTCTCATTGGGGTCAATTGGCTTGGCATGAGGCAGGCGAACACGCAAAGGATCACGATGTACGCCATTAACACGAAACTCATAATGCAAGTGCGGCCCAGACGCTAAACCAGAGCTGCCGACATAAGCCACGGTTTGCCCTTGTTGCACACGCTTACCAACACGTACGCCTCGACCAAAAGATTGTAAATGTGCATATAAAGTGGTGTAACTGGTGCCGTGTTGCAAAATCAACACGCGCCCATAACCGCCTTTATTTCCAGCAAAGATAACCTTACCATCCCCAGCTGCTCGAATCGGTGTGCCACGTCGAGCGGCATAATCGACACCTTTGTGTGCGCGAATTCTATGTAATATTGGGTGTTTACGCTTTAAATTGAAACGGGAGCTAATACGGGTGAAGTCCACAGGTGTGCGTAAAAATGCTTTGCGCATACTTAAGCCAGCAGGTGTGAAGTACTGGACATAACCTTTGCTATCGTCATAGCGTACGGCGGTATAAGCCTTACCTTGATTCTCAAAGCGAGCGACTAAGATATCGCCATCACCCACCTTTTTGCCATCAAGGTACTTCTCTTGGTAAATCAGGCTGAAGTTATCACCTTGGCGGATGTCTAATGCAAAATCCACATCCCACCCAAAAATCGTGGCCAATTGCATGATGATGTTATTACTCATGCCGGCGCTCACCCCAGTTTCAAACAACGAGCTATCTATAGTGCCTTGAGCAAAAGTCTCAACCACTTCTGGCTCCAGCATAATTTGTTTACTGTCGAATCCACTTTCAGTGCGGGTAAATACATAACTTTCAAAAAGGGACTTCTCTAAACGAAAGCTATGCAGGTTATTGTCTTCTAAGTGAAAGCCAACCTTGTCGCCAGGGTGCAAGCGATCAAGGCTAGTGCCGTGTTCTGTTTGGGTAAGCTGATAAAGTAGCTGTGCGGACAAACCTTCATTATTAAATAGCTGAGCGAGCGTATCCCCAGGTTTAATAGACTGCATGCTCCAGTTGTAGCTCTCAGCTTTCTCTGGCAATTCGGTAGACGGTTCCGCATTCGGCAAAGGGAGTTGATAAGCAAACGTGCGTCTTTCCAGCTCTTGTTTGACTGGAATCAAAATAAGTAGCGCCACAACAAATAAACAGGTTAACCCAAGCGCAATCCAATGGCGCTTAGGCAGCAGTTCTGCAGTGGATAAATCCTTGTTAATCATAGTATTGCCTGTACATCGAGTGGGCCAAGCATAACATTCCCTATTTGAAATTGTAGACCCGTTTGACAGCTTTCGGAGCCAGTTGGCAGCTAAATTGCTGCAACAACTTGCAAAACTTCTCAAATCCGTTAATTTCCCAGCTTCATTCAGATATGAGCACTACTGGGTAAGCTACATGACAGCCGCATTAATAGAAGACCTAAAGGCCAGAGGCCTATATAACGATTGTACTGGTGAGGCCGAATTGGTCGAACGACTAGAAGCAGGCTGTCAGACCTTATATTGTGGGTTTGATCCAACTGCGGATAGTTTGCATATAGGCTCCCTTGTTCCGCTATTAGTTTTAAAGCGCTTCCAAATGGCAGGTCACAAACCACTAGCGTTGGTTGGTGGTGCTACAGGTTTGATTGGCGACCCAAGTTTCAAAGCAGCCGAACGTAAATTGAACGGCCCTGAAGTAGTGGGGCAGTGGGTAGAAAAATTAAAGGCCCAGGTTAGTCGTTTTATTGAGTTTGATGCAGGCGAAAGTAGCGCAAAGGTTGTTAATAACCTTGATTGGGTGGGTGAGTTTACAATGCTCGACTTCCTGCGTGATGTAGGTAAGTACTTCTCGGTTAACCAGATGATTCAAAAAGAATCTGTAAAACAGCGCCTAGATAGAGACGGTGCCGGTATCAGTTTTACAGAATTCACCTATATGATTTTGCAAAGCTACGATTTCGCCAAACTTAATGAAATCGAAAACTGCATCCTACAAATCGGTGGCTCCGACCAGTGGGGTAACATCACAGGTGGGACAGAGCTAACCCGTCGCATGAACGGCAATCAGGTATTTGGCTTAACGCTTCCTCTAGTGACCAAGTCTGATGGCACCAAATTTGGTAAAACCGAAAGCGGCACAATTTGGTTAGATGCAAAGAAAACGTCTCCATATGCCTTCTATCAATTCTGGTTGAACACAGCAGATGCAGATGCCTATAAATTCCTTAAATACTTCACCTTCTTGTCTGTAGAAGAGATTGATCAAATAGAAGCAACAGATGCTCAAATTCAGGGTCGCAAAACTGCGCAGCCTATATTGGCAGCAGAAGTGACCAAGCTCCTTCATGGTGAAGAAGGCTTGGCTGCTGCTCAGCGTATTACTGAAGCCTTGTTTTCGGGTGACGCCACAACACTAAGTGAGCAAGACTTGGAGCAAATCAAGTTAGATGGCCTTCCATCGGGTGATATTCAAGCATCGGATCTTAAAGGTGTGCCATTAACTCAGTTGTTATCAGATGCAGGTCTTGGACAAGGAAAGCAAATCAAAGATGCACTGGGTCGTAATGCTGTGATTGTGAACGGCACTGCATATGGAATGGATGCACTAATGGCGGCTGAAGACATCTATAGCAAAGAAAAAGCGCTATTTGGTCGTTTTTTCATCACTAAACTGGGTAAAAAGAAGCACCATCTATTTGAATTGAAGTAATTTCAACTCAGCTGTTGACGCCTCGGATAATCTCCCTATAATGCGCGCCTCCTTCAACGGGAAGCGCGTTTTCTTTATCTAAATTAAGAAAAAGAAAACCCCAAAAAGGATGCTTAGTTTTTAGTCAGTAAAATGATAAAAAATTAAGTAAAAACAAAGTGTTGACAGCTAATCGAAACACTGTAAAATGCGCGTCCGCTTCGAGGGAAAAGCCTGAAGCGAAACATTTTTGAAAAGCTTTTTAAGATTTAAAAAACTCAAAAAAATGTTGACATAGGAAAGCGGTTCTGTAGAATACGCGCCTCGCTTCGAGAGAAGCTCTGCACTAACTAGGTTAGAAAGCAGAAAAAGGAATGGCCAGTCCGAGCGACGGTCACGATCTTTAAAAACGAATTCAGACAATTCGTGTGGGTACTTACCGAGAGTCGAGATGTGCAGCTTCTTACGAAGCAATACAGACTTTTTCGAGTAAGTCGAAACACTGTCAAATTTATTTAACAGTAGTTTTTAATACTTGAGCAGTCCTTTAATTAGGACTTAAAAATTAAACTGAAGAGTTTGATCATGGCTCAG